>JAOTSL010000223.1 GCA_029864945.1 Gammaproteobacteria bacterium | reverse complement strand
GAATTAGGTTATGTCACTCAAGAGTCTGGAGACAGCTATCCAGATAGTGCAGGAAATGTACTAGACATCAACGCAACATACACCGGTATGGGATTAACAGTAGGTGTTGAATACTTGAAGCCAGACGAGGCAGTTGATTCAGCTATTGGTTTTACTGCTAATTATAAAATTAGTAATATGTTAAATGCGACTGTTATGTATGATGTCGTAAAATCTGCTGATCCTGATACAGATGACAAAACTTCATATGCCTTGGCGTTAGGAGTTGATCTCGATCCAAGCCTGTCGGTTGCCGCTGAATATTACAATTTCAATGATGGGAAAGATGATGACCCTGCTGTCGGTTTAAAATTCATAGCCAGTTTTTAAAATAGTTAACGCTCTCCTCGTTAACGCCTCTCTCCTCGAGGTAAAAAAACCACGCTTGCAATAAGCGTGGTTTTTTTTATCATCTAAATTATCACTTCAGTCCCACTTATTTGACATTGTGCAATTGATAATCACAAGTTGAATTATGTCAGTTGCTTAGATTTTCTTGCGTAAATGTTAAGCCCTATATCCTGCTGATATCAATATGTATTTATTTTTTTTTCAAACTGTGATTTACTGCACGGCTAAAATGGATTTTAATAATTATCCTGTTACTTCAATAATCCTTAGGAGGAGGAAAATGAATGGTTTCAATACAGCCGAATTTTGAGCAAAATCATTTGCTATTTTTGGACTCCTCTAGAATTCCTGTTTAAATATTCCTCGCACTTTTTATCTTTGATGATGAATAGATTTAAAAGATGGTTGCTCCATCGTTATTGAAATAATGAGTAAGAGTTATACGTACCGTATAGTTAAAGCTATAAGTTAAAGTGTTTTGTTAGCTTGGTGTTATTGGTATTTTATCACTATTACAATGGTATGGCATTGCTGGAGAGTTATTGGAATAATCTAATACTGGATAACCACTATAATTAATAGTTTGATTTACGTGTAAGCCGATTAGTTACCGGTTAAATAATAAAAATACTTGCCTGGGAGGGCGAAATGGATTTTGATGATCTTGATATACCTTCAAAAATAACCGAAAAAATCACCCTTGGTTTATCCAATATTGGTGTAGATGTACCCATGGGCCTTACGCAAAGTTTTATGTTGGTACTTTGCCTGGTCGCTTTTGGGTATGGGTTAATGAAGCTTCGAAAAGAAGGTACCAAAAATCTTTTGGGTTTATTAATCGTGGTCGGGTTTGGCCTTTATTCCGCGGGCATTGGTTATAGTTGGGGAAATGTTTTTCTTAACCCGTTGCCTGGTGAGCTGGAGGGTAGTGTCGAATTCGTTAATACACAGGGCGGAGAAAGGCAGGATGCTAAATTTCTCGCCATGCGAATTGAATTACTTGACTTAAAAGGCGAAAGTGCCGGACTTACGTTTGGCGCTGTAGATAGTAGAAACGGACGTTTTATCGTTAAATATATTCCGGCCTATTTTGATTATCCCCGTTCTTTAAGAATCAAATCTCCCGGTTGCAAGCCCCAGGATCTGAAGCTAAAACGGAAAGCACTCTATTATTCAATTTCTGAATCTAGTGTTCCGATATTGCCGGCTATCGGTTTTTATTGTGATCCAACATCGTGAGATCTTTTATTTGTTTGCTTTTATTTTTTCTAGTTTTTGAAAATTGCAGTGCAGACACGTTAATAGAAAAGTGCAGGGCCGGGGTAACTCTATCTGGTCCTACTGTGTTGGGTAGAGTAATTAGCGAGACTGATATTCCAATAGTTGGTGTTTTTGCTGAAATTTCGCTGCCTGGGATTAGGGCAATAACCGTTAAAACCGATAATAGCGGTTGTTTTGTTTCGCCAATTCACATTGGGAAAGGAGACTATCCGCTTTCAGTGGATATAAAACGCAAAGCGGATAGTGCCGTTTTGGTGCGTATCGTTGACCGCTGTAATTTTAATTCCAATAACCTATGTGAATTCTCCTCGGTAAAAATATACAGTCCTAACACGGTTTATTTATTGCCATTTGATGGAGATGAAACTAACCAGGTATTTATGAGCCGTCAATTTCGCTCTGCTCTTTCAAAACATTTTGTCAATAACCTGCAAGAGCTAGAGGGTGAAAATGTGATTCGCCGTCTTAAAGCAAGCAGCAAGATAAACAAATTCGTAAAGCTAAAGCCTCCAAGTTTAAAGCGATATAAAGACAGTAATTCGCATGATTTTGAAGTGTCGGATTTTGAAAAGCTTGAAAAACTAGGAGGTGATTTAAATGCGTTGGCATTAATCAGTGGAACAACAAGTCTTGATGAAAAAAGTAATATGCTGGATATGAGTTCATTTTATGTTATGCCGGATGAAACCACGTGGTCTCTGGATGACCGGTTAGATGCCGGTAAATTGAAAAACATGATTATGTTATCGCGAAAATTAAGCCCGCAATGGACTTATTATACAATGATGGCAATTGCCAAACGTGAATTCACTGAAGCTAGTGCCTCGCCAAATAAAATTCAAAACTTGAAACGAGTTAAAGCTTATCTTCAGGCTCAGCGAAATCAGCTCGATAGTCGCGGTTCTTTTAAACAAAATGAATTAATAGACTTACTTTGTGAAGTTAGGCAAGCATTGGGAGAGCGCTGTGGTGAATTACTGCTGTCGATGGATTAAGGTGAAGTCTGTGAGTGGGATGACACAAACGATAAAAAGGGTAAGCGACAGGTTGTCTCATATTAGAGTGTGTGTGGGAGCTTTAATATTATTGTTTACGCCATTTACATCGATCATTGCTGCCGATGTTTCAAAACTCTATTTTGGTGCAAATGTTGGTTACACGGAAGGCGATTACTCGGATAATACAAGCGCTTCCTCGGTTAAAAAGCTGACGATGGGGTATACATTTAATCAATATTTAACTCTGGATATTTCAAGGTTTAGTCAAGATCATTCTTGGTCCAGTAGTATATTTGAGTCTGGATTTGAAGATAGAATCGTCGAAAAAATATCAGTATCAGGTTTTAGTGTTTCCTCATTATTCAATTATCCATTTTCTTCTCGTTTTTCCATGTTCGCGCGTGCAGGTGCTACATCGTGGAATATAAACCAAGATAGCACATTTTCGTTTATATCCATCAGCGATGGATCAAATTTAGCTGGTGGTACAGATAGCGACCAATACACTGGAGTCGGATTTATTATTGGATCTGGTGCTCGTTATATGTTCGGACCTAAGAGAAATTTTGAATTACGAGTTGAATGGGAGAAAGCGAGTTATGAATTTTCAGGGTTTGGGATTGCATCTCATAATTTTTCTGTAGAGGAAAATCTGAGTCTTTCTACAAATTCCATAAGTGCTGGGTTGATGTATTATTTTGGTAAAGCACAGAGTGCTAAAGTTGGCTATCCTATAATATTACCAAGCGCTACACTTTCGGATGCCAATACCGATGAAGATAAAGCATTATTATTTGCACTGGACTTGACTCATTCGATTTCCACTGATATCCCATTTGAGTTGAGCTTAATTTCATCTGAAGATAAAGACGAACTCAATGTTCAGGCTAAGGCGATTGAGGTAAGTTTTGATAAGGGCCAAAACTGGCAAGGGGTAGCTGTTAGTGAAATAAGTTCAATCAATGATGACGGAAATCTGGAAAGCCTCATTATGGATGGTAATTTTAATTTCATTTTCCCTGCGAATAATACCACTTCATTAATTCGTATTAAAACGGAAAATGAAAACATCGCCAATACAACGAGGAGTATTCAGCTTAATTTGAAATCGAAATCAGACTTGATTGCGAATACTACTCTGCGGGCAAAAGGTATTATATTTAAACCTGATATTGAAAAATCTGATATAGCGAGTTTTGAGGAACACTCTACGAATGCATCGTTAAGTCTTGCACCTGTTGTTGCTACAATTGTATTGCCAGCAAAAATTATGGCGCCTGAAATAATAAAACCGCTACCGGTTGCTGCTCTTGCAAAAATTGAAGATGAACCTGCTGAAGAAGTCCCCGTTATTGAGCTAAAAGCCATTGCATCACAACAGCCGCCTAAAAAAAGGGTTTTGCCTTTGGTGAGACCATTTGAAGAAAAAAAGGCAACACCCAACGAACTTGCTGTTTCAAATTTAATCTGGAACGATGTAAAAGCCTATAACGCATTTGATGATGTTTCTCCTATACTATTACCTGGAATTGATCTTATCGGGGATTGGGTAGATGCCAGTACAACTAAACAATTAAGTTCGGACTCGATGTACGAAGAAGCAGAAAATGCAGCGAGAAAGGGTAATGCTGGGGTTGCAATTTGGGGTAACTCTCTTGAGTACGGGGGTAATATTTATATAGCATCCCATCTTAGTCTAGTTGATGAGCCCGTCGCTTTTGGTGTTGAACTAAACTCCCTAAAAACACTTAATCTTTCTTTATCAATCCCACGAACTCGATTTTCTTTTGCATTAAAAGAACTGTCTAACAAAGATATTAATCAACATAAGCTGGTTACCTTGCAAGGTACCTCTATTTACCAGCAACGAAAAAGCAGTAGCAAAGTACTGGCAACAATAAATACAGGCGTAATTATTGATAGCGCCAACACAAAAAATGAATGGTTTAGAGTCAATAATGTAAATAACCAAAGCGGTTGGGTGCATGCGAGCATGGTTGCTGTTTTACCTGATGAGGTTTATACCAAAACAGCTACTATTAAAGTCTTCGGTGAAGTGGATAGTGGTGAAACTAGAGTTATTAAAAGCCCCATTGGAGCAATAGACGTACTTAATGTTGAAATGAAAAATGGGGTTACTTGGTTTCAAGTTAAGCTACCGTCATCAACTGGTTGGGTGGATAGTAAAAACCTTAAGTCAAAACCAATACTGCCAATGACGGAATTTATGCTTGGAATGCAGTATTTTCAAAAACAAGATTTTGAAAATGCGATACAGGCAATCAAGCGTTTCATCGAAACTGCTGATAAAGAAAACGAAAATAATGTGGCACTATCAACAGCCTATCAGATGCTTGCACTTTGTTATATGCAACAGGCCAACTGGGCTGAAGCTGGCGAATCAATTGATAGCGCAATTACATTGACTAGATACGATCCTTCCATTTACAGTTTCAAAGCGATCACTTTACTTGGCGACCAGTTGATAAATAAGCAGAAAGTTAGCTTAATAGATGTGATGAAAAATCTTGAGTACGCACTCTATTTGGAACCAGATGATGCGTTAGCTAAGGATGTTGTTTCGGCTTTAAATAAA
>JAOTSL010000037.1 GCA_029864945.1 Gammaproteobacteria bacterium | reverse complement strand
ACCGTGTTTTTCAGCCATACATTTCGTAATCGCTGCGGTTAATGTTGTTTTGCCGTGATCAACGTGGCCAATTGTACCAACGTTTACATGTGGCTTTGAACGCTCAAACTTTGCTTTAGACACGTTGTGACCTCACTCTTTTACATTACCAATTAATTAAGACATTCTCTTAATGATAGCCTCAGCGACACTTGCCGGTGCTTCACTGTATTTACCAAATTCCATTGAGTACGTTGCTCGCCCCTGAGTCGCGGACCTTAATGCTGTTGAGTAACCAAACATTTCAGCTAACGGGACCTCAGCGCGGATAATTTTTCCTGAAGGACAATCCTCCATACCCTGCACTATTCCTCGACGGCGATTCAAATCACCCATCACATCACCCATATAATCTTCAGGCAACACAACTTCCACTTTCATTATCGGCTCAAGCAATGCTGGCGAGGCAGCCAACGCCCCTTGACGAAACCCCATAGAGCCGGCGATTTTAAACGCCATTTCATTTGAGTCAACGTCATGGTAAGAGCCATCAAACAACGTCACCTTTACATCTACAACAGGAAAACCAGCAAGAATGCCGCTTCCCATTTGCTCTTGAATACCTTTGTCTACCGACGGGATATATTCTTTAGGCACTGTGCCGCCCGCTATCTGGTTTACAAACTCGTAACCGACTCCTGGGTCTAAGGGCTCAAGCCTTAAACACACATGCCCATACTGCCCTCTTCCGCCAGACTGCCGTATAAACTTCCCTTCCTGCTCGACAGTTGCTCGAATCGTCTCGCGGTATGCTACCTGCGGCGCGCCGACATTTGCGTCTACCAAGAACTCCCGTTTCATACGATCAACCAAAATTTCGAGATGCAGCTCACCCATCCCGGAGATAATTGTCTGACCAGACTCCTCGTCGGTATGCACACGAAACGAGGGATCCTCTTGCGCCAACTTACCTAACGCAACACCCATTTTATCCTGGTCAGCCTGAGTCTTAGGTTCTATAGCTACCGAAATTACGGGCTCCGGAAAATCCATTTTCTCCAGCGTAATTTTTCTATCCACCGAACACAAAGTATCTCCGGTAGTAACAACCTTCAAACCAATAGCTGCCGCAATATCACCAGCTCGCACTTCTTTAATTTCTTCGCGGCTATTTGCGTGCATTTGGACAATTCGCCCAACCCTCTCCCGCTTTCCCTTAGTAGGGTTGTAAACGAAATCGCCAGACTTCAAAACACCCGAATAAACCCTGAAAAATGCCAGCGCCCCAACAAAGGGATCACTAGCTATTTTAAACGCCAGAGCGGCAAACGGAGCGTCATCTACTACCGGACACTCAACCTCTTCTTCACCATCCAACTCACCGGTTGTCGGCGGAACATCCAAAGGTGATGGCAAGTAATAAACAACTGCATCAAGCATAGCCTGGACACCTTTGTTCTTAAATGCTGAACCACACAAACAAGGAATTATCTCATTTGCTAAAGCCCTAACCCTTAGACCTTCAATCACTTCAGCTTCTGACAGCACCCCTTCCTCAAGGTACTTATCCATCAGAACGTCATTTGCTTCGGCTGCCGCCTCCACCATCCGCTCTTGCCAGTGCCTGCACTCATCAAGCATTTCAGGCGAAATCGCTTCCGCCCTATAGGTGACGCCGCGATCGTCTTCATTCCAGAAAATCGCCTTCATACGAACGAGGTCTACTACACCTTCAAACTCGTCTTCAGCACCTATTGGCAATTGCACTGGCACTGGACAGGCACCTAAGCGCGTTTCAATCTGATCAACAACACGCAAAAAATCGGCACCGACTCTATCCATCTTATTGATGAACGCAACCCGCGGAACGCCATATTTATTCGCCTGCCGCCAAACCGTTTCAGATTGAGGCTCAACACCTCCAACGGCACAAAAAACTGCAACTGCACCATCTAAAACCCGCAAAGACCGCTCAACTTCGATCGTGAAATCCACGTGGCCCGGAGTATCAATGATATTAATCCGGTGCGGCTCAAACTGGCCATCCATTCCTCGCCAGAAAGCCGTGGTAGCAGCTGATGTGATAGTAATACCACGCTCCTGCTCTTGCTCCATCCAGTCCATAGTGGCAGCACCATCATGAACTTCACCTATCTTGTGAGAAACACCAGTGTAAAACAACACACGCTCAGTTGTGGTTGTTTTACCCGCATCAATATGCGCCATAATACCAATATTTCTATACTGCCCAACCGGGGTCTGACGCAACACTATTCAAAAAACCCCAATTGTTTACTTACCAGCGGTAATGTGCGAACGCTTTATTAGCTTCTGCCATACGATGTACGTCTTCACGTTTTTTAACAGCAGAACCTTTGCTATCAGCCGCATCGAGTATTTCATTCGCTAAGCGCATACCCATGGATTTTTCACCACGCTTTCTAGCTGAATCAGTCAACCAACGCATAGCTAATGCCATTCGACGATCCGCACGAACCTCAACTGGCACCTGATACGTTGCACCACCAACACGGCGAGACTTAACCTCGACCATAGGGGATACGTTCTCAAGCGCTTTCTCAAACATTTCCAGCGCATCAGCTCCTGACTTTTCAGCCACCTGATCAAGCGCACCGTAGATAATCTTTTCCGCAACCGACTTTTTGCCGCTACGCATTACCATATTTATAAAACGAGCCAATCGCTGAGACCCGAACTTCGGATCTGATAAAATTTGACGCTTGGCAACAACTCTTCTTCTAGGCATAACAAATATCCAAATTATCTTTATGACTTAGGTCGCTTAGTTCCATATTTAGAACGACCCTGCTTACGCTCAGCAACACCGGATGTATCCAGAGTTCCACGCACTGTATGATACCGAACACCAGGTAAATCCTTAACACGACCGCCGCGAATAAGAATAACGGAGTGCTCTTGCAGGTTATGACCCTCACCACCTATATATGATGTTACTTCCATCCCATTAGTCAAACGAACACGCGCAACCTTACGCAGCGCCGAGTTTGGTTTCTTAGGTGTAGTCGTATACACTCGAGTACATACGCCACGTCTCTGAGGACAAGCCTCCAACGCCGGCACATTACTTTTTTCTCTTTTTCTAATGCGCGGACTGCGCACCAACTGATTGATAGTTGCCATTTAAATTGCTCCAACCGCATTTTGTACTAGTGACAGGTATATCCACCTGCCAAGCAAGCGTATCCAAGGACGCGCAATTGTATTGATTACCCCCCCTTCTGTCAAGGGCGCTTTTGAATAAATTACAAACAACAATCAACACAATAACTTATTAATCAAACCCACCAAATGAAGCCACCGAATGAGAACTACTTCAGGACAACTAGAGCCGATGGGCTCAACGAACAGATAAAACACCCAAGAATTATTTTTAAACTAAGCTCTTGATAATAAATGCAAAAGCCGACTAATTTTAAGCTCTCACCATAATTAGGCAGAGCCCTTAAAAAACAAAGCAGGATCACCCTCAAAAGATGACCCCGCTTGATTACGAGCCAAACCTACAGCGCTTCTTCAGCACCCTCAGTTACATCACCCTGGTTTCCGTTCAGCAAATTATCTTTAACCGCTTTAGCGTCTAGCGCTCGGGCGCGTCGCTCAGCATGAAACGCCAAACCAGTTCCCGCCGGGATTAGACGACCAACGATCACGTTTTCTTTCAAGCCACGTAGACAATCAACCTTCCCACTTACGGAAGCTTCAGTTAATACACGCGTTGTTTCCTGGAAAGACGCAGCAGAGATAAATGACTCAGTAGCAAGAGAAGCTTTAGTAATCCCCAGCAACAACTCATTCCATGTTGCTGGCATTTGACCTTTAGCTTTAGCCGCATCATTCTCATCAAGAAAACGAGAGCGCTCAACCTGCTCACCCTTGAGAAAACGAGTGCCGCCGCTGTCCGAAACCTCTACTTTACGAAGCATCTGACGAACGATAACTTCTATGTGCTTATCATTAATCTTTACGCCTTGCAATCGATAAACATCCTGAACTTCGTTCACAATATATTTAGCCAGCTCACTAACACCACGCAAGCGCAAGATATCCTGCGGACTAGGCGCGCCATCACAGACAACCTCACCTATTTCAACGTGCTCACCCTCAAAAACAGTAACGTGGCGCCACTTAGGAATTAACTCCTCGTAGACATCACCTTCTTTAGGCGTAATAACAAGGCGCTGCTTATCTTTAGTTTCTTTACCAAAACCAACGATACCGCTAATTTCAGCCATTATTGCTGGCTCTTTCGGCTTACGAGCCTCAAACAAGTCCGCAACTCGAGGCAAACCACCCGTAATATCACGAGTCTTTGAAGACTCCTGAGGTATACGAGCAACAACATCACCAATACCAACACTGTCACCATCCGATAAACTGATGATTGCACCACTTGGCAAAAAGTAGATCGCAGGAATATCAGTACCAGCAATCATCAGGTCGTTACCATCTTCACCAACAAGCTTAACCATAGGGCGTAAATCTTTAGCCATGGCGCTACGTTGCTTAGGATCGATAATGGTCATACTAGCAAGACCGGTTACTTCGTCGGTTTTGGTTTCTACAGTTAAGCCGGCAGTAAAGTCGTTAAATTTTACCTTACCAGCCACCTCGGTAATAACTGGATGAGTATGCGGATCCCAGTTAGCAACAACATCACCAGGCTCAATCGCCTCGCCATCACCCTTGGTTAATATTGCACCATATGGAACCTTATATCTTTCACGCTCTCGACCAAACTCATCGACCACACCAACTTCACCTGAACGAGAAACAGCAACATAGTTACCCTTGTTGTTTTTCACAACCTTCAGGTTGTGCAAGCGCATAGCACCCTTACCCTTAACCTCGACACTACTAATAGCAGCAGATCGAGAGGCAGCACCACCAATATGAAAGGTACGCATCGTTAACTGAGTGCCAGGCTCACCGATAGACTGCGCAGCAACAACTCCAACTGCCTCACCAATATTTACCTGATGACCACGAGCCAAATCACGACCATAACATGTGCCACATATTCCGTAGCGAGTTTCACAGGTTATTGGTGATCTAACATATACCTGATCGATACTTGCCTCTTCGAGCACATCAACCCAACGCTCATCTAACAATGTACCTGTTGGCGCAACAACTTCTTTCGTTATCGGAGAAATTACGTCTCGTATTACCACGCGACCCAGTACTCGCTCACGCAATGGTTCAACTACGTCACCACCCTCAATGTGCGGCTCCATAAGTAGACCGTACGTGGTACCGCAATCTTCTTCTGTTACCACCAAATCCTGAGCCACGTCCACTAATCGACGCGTCAAATAACCGGAGTTAGCTGTTTTGAGCGCAGTATCAGCCAAACCTTTACGAGCGCCGTGAGTAGAAATAAAGTATTGCGATACATCCAACCCTTCACGAAAGTTTGCAGTAATCGGCATTTCGATAATAGAGCCATCTGGTTTCGCCATCAAACCACGCATACCCGCAAGCTGCCTGATCTGAGCCGCACTACCTCGTGCGCCTGAGTCGGCCATCATAAAAATAGAATTAAATGACATCTGCTGGACGGTATTACCATCCTTATCCACAACAGGCTCGGTTCCGAGACCATCCATCATCGCCTTAGCTACCTGATCATTCGTTCTTGACCAGATATCGACTACTTTATTGTATCTTTCACCGTTTGTAACAAGGCCTGATGTATATTGATGCTCAATTTCGCGAACCTCATCTTCAGCTTGTCCGATAATTGCGTATTTAGAATCAGGTATAGCCATATCATCTATACCGAAAGAAACACCCGACCGAGTTGCATACTCAAACCCAGCGTACATTAATTTGTCAGCAAAAATAACCGTCGCCTTAAGACCAAGGGTTCTGTAACAGCGATTAATTAAGCCGGAAATTGCTTTTTTAGTCATGTTTAAATTCAAGACCTCAAAAGGCAATTCTGCAGGCACAATCTCTCGCATTAATGCGCGACCCACAGTCGTGTCGAAGATTTTCTTTACATAAGTTATTTCGCCATCTTCAGACCTTACAGGCTCCGGCATTCGAACCTTTACTTTTGCATGCAAATCAACATCTCGCGTCTCGTACGCGCGATGCACTTCGTGAACGTTAGCAAAAACCTTACCCTCGCCTTTCGCATTGATCTTTTCACGACTAACATAATACAGGCCAAGTACAACATCTTGAGACGGGACGATAATCGGGTCGCCACTTGCTGGTGCCAATATATTATTCGTTGACATCATCAATGTACGCGCTTCGATCTGCGCCTCCAATGACAATGGAACGTGCACAGCCATTTGGTCACCATCAAAGTCAGCATTGTATGCCGCGCATACCAATGGGTGCAATTGTATCGCTTTACCTTCAATCAGTATGGGCTCGAATGCCTGAATACCTAGACGGTGTAGTGTTGGCGCACGGTTAAGCAAAACCGGATGCTCTCGTATAACTTCCTCAAGCACATCCCATACTTCAGCGCCTTCGCGCTCTACCATTTTCTTAGCCGCTTTAATTGTAGTTGCCAAACCCCTTCTTTCCAGCTTACTGAAAATAAAAGGCTTAAACAGCTCTAGCGCCATTTTTTTAGGTAAGCCACACTGATGTAAACGCAAGGTAGGACCAACCACAATTACAGAACGACCAGAATAATCAACACGCTTACCAAGTAAATTTTGACGAAAACGCCCCTGCTTACCCTTAATCATATCGGCAAGAGACTTTAGAGGTCGCTTATTAGTACCGGTAATTGCACGGCCACGCCTTCCATTATCTAGCAGCGCATCAACTGATTCTTGCAGCATCCGCTTTTCGTTACGAACAATAATATCAGGCGCATTAAGATCCAATAATCGCTTCAATCGGTTATTACGATTAATAACACGTCGGTATAAATCATTAAGATCAGACGTTGCGAAACGACCGCCATCAAGAGGAACCAAAGGACGCAATTCTGGAGGAAGAACCGGCAATACGGTCATTACCATCCATTCCGCGCGATTAGACGATTCCATTATCGCTTCGATTAACTTAATACGCTTAGTGAGCTTCTTCAGTTTAGTTTCTGATGAGGTCGCAGCCATATCTTCACGAATTTGAATAACTTCAGCTTTAATATCCAGAGACATTAACAACTCACGAACAGCCTCAGCACCCATTCGGGCGTCAAAGTCATCACCCCATTGCTCAATAGCATCGAGATAAGCTTCATCATTCAGCAACTGACCACGCTCTAGATCAGTCATGCCGGGATCGATAACCACAAACCCTTCAAAATAAAGGATTCGCTCGATATCACGCAGGGTCATATCCAGCAACAACCCCATACGAGAAGGCAATGATTTCAAGAACCATATATGCGCGACTGGACTTGCCAGCTCGATATGACCCATTCGGTCACGACGAACCTTTGCAAGAGTAACTTCGACGCCGCACTTCTCGCAGATTACACCACGATGCTTCAAGCGCTTATATTTACCACAAAGACATTCGTAGTCTTTTACTGGCCCAAAAATCTTCGCACAAAACAAACCATCACGCTCAGGCTTAAACGTACGATAGTTAATTGTCTCAGGTTTTTTAACTTCGCCATAAGACCAAGATCGAATTTTTTCTGGTGATGCCAGACCTATTCGAATACCGTCAAACTCTTCGACTTGTCCTTGCTTTAGTAAATTCAGCAAATCTTTCAAGGTCGATTCTCCTTTAGAAGAAAATTTATATGTCCCAATTACCGAAAACTAAACTGATAATTATCGCGTTTTGTCCAACTCAATATCAATACCGAGAGACCTGATTTCTTTAAGCAATACATTAAAGGATTCAGGCATACCAGCATCCATAGAATGATTTCCATCAACGATGTTTTTGTACATTTTAGTTCTACCGTTAACATCATCCGATTTGACAGTCAGCATTTCCTGAAGCGTGTAAGCGGCACCATATGCCTCAAGCGCCCACACTTCCATCTCACCAAATCGCTGACCACCGAATTGAGCTTTACCACCCAAAGGCTGCTGAGTAACAAGGCTATACGGACCGGTTGAGCGAGCATGCATCTTGTCATCCACCAAATGATTCAGCTTCAACATATACATATAACCAACAGTTACAGGGCGCTCGAACTTATCGCCGGTACGGCCGTCTATCAGATAGGTTTGACCAGAGCGCGGTAAGTCTGCCAATTCAAGCATATCCTTAACTTCACTCTCAGTTGCGCCACTGAATACAGGCGTAGCCATTGGAACACCATTTTTCAGATTTCCAGCCAGCTCGACAATCTCATCGTCTGTCAAAGAGTCTAAGGACTCATTGGCGCCATTAGCATAAACTTTATCTAAGAAACCACGAACGTTTTCAGTTTTTTCATGAGCCTCGAGCATTTTGCCTATCTTGACGCCAAGCCCTTTAGCAGCCCAACCAAGATGAGTTTCTAGCACCTGCCCCACATTCATTCGAGAAGGTACGCCCAGAGGATTCAAACAAATATCCATTGGTGTTCCATCTTCGGTGTATGGCATATCTTCCACCGGCACAATTTGAGATATAACCCCTTTGTTACCGTGACGCCCCGCCATTTTATCACCCGGCTGAATGCGACGTTTAACCGCCATGTGAACCTTAACCATTTTGAGAACGCCAGGCGCCAAATCGTCACCAGAGGTGATCTTTACACGCTGCTCTTCAAAGCGCTCATCAAAGTGAGCACGCTGCTCTTTAAGGTGATCCGATGTTTTTTCTAGCTGCTCATTCTTAGAATCGTCTTTAAGGCGAATTTCAAACCACTTATCATGATCAAGCCCATCAAGATACTCAGCAGTAACAGGCTCTCCAGATCTCAGACCAGCGGGACCACCTGCAGACTCTGTTCCTTCCAACAATCTACGAACACGAACATAAGTATCACCTTCAAGAATACGAAACTGATCATTAAGATCCTGCCTGTATCTTTCGAGCTCTGCTTTTTCAATTTCTTTGGCACGAGCATCTTTTTCGATACCATCTCGAGTAAAGACCTGTACGCCGATAACAGTTCCAGTAACACTAGACGGTACGCGCAAGGATGTATCTTTAACATCCAGCGCTTTCTCACCAAAAATAGCTCTGAGGAGTTTTTCTTCTGGCGTTAATTGGGTTTCACCTTTAGGCGTAACTTTACCGACAAGAATATCACCAGCCTTAACTTCAGCACCAATATAAACAATACCTGACTCATCAAGTTTTGATAAAGCTGATTCGCCAACATTTGGAATATCAGCTGTAATCTCTTCAGAACCTAGCTTGGTATCTCGAGCTACAGAGGTCAATTCCTGAATATGAATAGTGGTATAGCGATCCTCCTCAACCAAACGCTCTGATATGAGTATAGAGTCTTCGAAGTTGTATCCATTCCAAGGCATAAATGCCACCAGCATGTTTTGACCAAGCGCTAACTCACCCAAACTAGTTGATGGACCATCAGCAAGCACGTCACCTTTAACTATCGAGTCACCTGGCTTAACAAGCGGACGCTGATTGATACAGGTATTTTGGTTAGAGCGAGAATATTTCATCAGGTTGTAAATATCTACACCTGCTTCACCTGCACTAGCCTCATCATCACTTACACGCACAACTATACGCGCCGCATCAACAGTCTCGATTACACCGCCTCGTTCAGCTATAGCCGTAACACCGGAGTCAATCGCAACCGTTTTTTCCATTCCAGTACCAACCATTGGCGTATCCGCCTTAAGTGTTGGTACAGCCTGGCGTTGCATATTGGAGCCCATTAATGCGCGATTCGCATCATCATGCTCAAGGAACGGGATAAGTGAAGCCGCAACAGATAAGACCTGCTTAGGCGAAACATCCATATATGTAACGCGCTCGCTAGAGGCAAGAATAAAGTCACCATCACAACGACAGGAAACTAGATCGCCGGTCAATCGACCAGACGCATCATACTCAACATTTGCCTGAGCAATAACTTCTCCAGCCTCTTCAATGGCTGATAGAAACGTAATGTCGTCAGTTAGCAGGCCATTAGTCACTTTTCGATAAGGCGTCTCAAGGAAGCCATACGAATTCGTTCTAGCGAAGACAGACAGTGAGTTAATCAAACCAATGTTTGGTCCCTCAGGCGTTTCGATAGGACAAACACGACCGTAATGAGTGGGATGAACGTCACGAACCTCAAAGCCAGCACGCTCACGAGTCAAACCACCGGGACCTAATGCAGAAATACGACGCTTGTGCGTAATTTCAGATAGCGGATTATTTTGATCCATGAACTGGGATAATTGACTGGAACCAAAAAACTCTTTTACAGCTGCAGATACAGGCTTAGCATTAATCAACTCCTGCGGCATCAACCCTTCCGATTCAGCTACGCTCAAGCGCTCTTTTACTGCACGCTCTACACGAACCAAGCCAACACGGAACTGGTTTTCCGCCATTTCACCAACGCTTCGAATTCGGCGATTTCCAAGATGATCAATATCATCAACCATTCCCTTGCCGTCGCGTATATCTAACAACGTTTTCAAAACAGCGACGATATCTTCTTTTGACAATACGCCTTCGCCTTCGATCTCATCTCGACCAATACGACGATTAAACTTCATTCGACCAACAGAAGAAAGATCATAGCGAACATCTGTAAAGAACAGATTTGACAGCAACGTTTGAGCAGCTTCTTTCGTAGGCGGCTCACCTGGTCGCATCATGCGGTATATTTCCACCTGCGCTTCTTCAAGCGTAGTAGACGGGTCGATTCTAAGTGTGTCGGAAATGTATGGGCCGTGATCTAAGTCATTAGAATAAAGCGTCTCGAAAGTTTTAAGATCAGATTCAGCCAGTTTTTCAAGAACTTCTTCTGTTATTTCATCGTTCGCTTTAAACAACACTTCGCCGGTGGATGTATCGATATAATCTTTATAAAACGCACGACCTATTAAATATTCAGCAGGAACTTCAAGCTCGTCAAGATTACTCTTTTCCATCTCGCGAATATGACGCGCTGTAATTCTACGCCCACCCTCAACAAGAATGGCTCCCTTCCTATCTTGCAAATCGAAAGTTAACGTCTGTCCACGCAATCTGGAAGGATCCAATGCAACAAACCACTTTTCGTCCGCGTATCGAAAGGTGTCCGTATCAAAGAACATTTCGAGTATTTGCTCAGTAGTATAACCAAGCGCTCTCAAGAGGATTGTAGCTGCTAATTTACGACGACGATCTATACGTACAAATACCGCATCTTTAGCATCAAATTCAAAATCAAGCCATGAGCCACGATAAGGAATAATACGCGCGGAATAGAGCAGCTTTCCTGACGAGTGTGTTTTACCACGGTCATGATCAAAGAACACGCCAGGTGAACGATGAAGCTGAGAAACGATAACACGCTCTGTACCATTAATGACAAACGTGCCATTTTTGGTCATCAGCGGGATCTCGCCCATGTAAACTTCTTGTTCTTTAATATCTTTTACGGGCTTATTGTCACCAGAGACATCTTTATCGTAAATCACCAAGCGCAATTTAACACGCAGCGGTACCGCATATGTCAATCCGCGCAACTGGCATTCTTTTACATCAAAAACCGGCGTTCCCAGCCGATAACTAACATACTCCAATGCCGCATTGCCGGTATAACTAACAATAGGGAATACCGACTTGAATGCGCCGTGTAAACCTCGCTCCGACAAGCCACCTTCTTCTTTGTCGAGCTGCAAGAAATCTTTATATGAATCTATTTGTATGGAAAGTAGATATGGAATATCCAGTACATCAGGGTGTTTACCAAAATCCTTACGGATTCTTTTTTTCTCGGTAAATGAGTACGCCATCAGTGTGCCTCGTCGCCGTGTATAAATAAAGATAAATGCGTGAATGTCAAGTTATAGAACTTGACCGCATTCTCTACCGAACCAATGCCGGGTTAAAACCTGCCAGTAATCTTCTGCAAGCAAGAATAGGCCGACGACATCTGTCGCCAGCCAAATCCTTGAGCATAGCCGAAATTTTATAATTAACAAAGTAATTATAAAATTATTTGATTTCGACTGAAGCTCCAGCTTCTTCAAGTGCTTTCTTAAGCTCATCAGCTTCAGCTTTAGAAACAGCTTCCTTAACTGGAGCAGGTGCACTTTCAACCAAAGTTTTTGCTTCTTTAAGACCAAGACCAGTAGCGCCTCGAACAGCCTTAATCACAGAAACTTTGTTCGCGCCAAAGCTTGTCATTACAACACTAAATTCTGTCTGCTCTTCAGCAGCAGCAGCATCACCAGCAGGTGCAGCAGCAACAGCAACAGCAGCAGCAGCAGTAACACCAAATTTTTCTTCCATTGCAGAAATCAATTCTACAACATCCATTACCGACATATTGGCAACGGCTTCCAGGATATCATCTCTAGATGTAGCCATGTTTTATCTCCTAAAAAATACTAATTCAAAAAAATTATTTAACCAGAGGAATCAAAAAGCGCAGACTATCCAGCTTCTTTCTGATCCTTGACTGCAGCAATGACACGCACCAATTTAGTTGGAACTTCATTCATAGTTTGAACAAGTTTCACAACAGGCGCCTTCATTACAGACATTAATTGAGCAATTGCTTGATCCTTAGTAGGCAAGCTGGCAACCGCTTTAATATCAGCAGGATCTAGTAGTTTTCCACCTAAAGAAACTAGCTTCACAACCAGCTTTTTATTAGTTTTGGAAAACTTTTCGATTACACGCGCAGCCCCGCCTGGATCTTCCTGAGAAAATGCAATAATGAGAGGGCCAACTAGACCATCGTTCATGCATTCAAACTCAGTACCCTTAATAGCGCGACGTGCCAGCGTATTTTTAACAACTCGAAGATAGACTCCACCACTTCGCGCTTCGTTGCGCAAATCTGTCATATCTCCAACTGTCATCCCGCGATACTCTGCCGCAACCGCAGAATAAGCCACTGACGCCACTTCCGCGACTTCAGTAACAATTACTTTTTTCTGATCTAGAGTTAAACTCACGAGCAAAAACCTCCAGGGTATCTATTGAACAAAATCATGCGACCTTTCCTGGCCGCACGCCCATACGGCTACCCGATACAGAATTCTGACTTGGGAAATCACCGCCTGCGTAGGCCGATAAGAAACTATCGATTAAACAGCTAGCCTTACCATACAATAAAGAATGCCAACACCAGCCGTGCCTACGGTCTTTGACGACTACAGCCCGATCTTGAAAAAAGAAACAAGACAGTAGTCCAAAGTATTTTCAATTAATCTTTTTAAGCTTAAGATACAGAAGACACTTCAACAGGCACACTTGGACCCATTGTTGTCGAAACTGAAATCTTTTTAAGATAAACACCTTTAGCCGAGCTTGGTTTCAATTTTTTCAAATCTACCAATAATGCTTCCAGGTTTTGCTTTAATGCAGCTGGCTCAAAAGATGCCTTACCCAGTGTGCAGTGTATAATTCCAGCCTTATCTGTACGATAACGAACCTGACCACCTTTCGCATTCTTTACAGCAGTCGCAACGTCAGCTGCAACGGTGCCTACTTTTGGATTAGGCATCAAACCACGTGGACCAAGAACCTGACCGAGCTGACCAACAACGCGCATTGCATCAGGAGATGCGATTACGACGTCAAAATCCATCATCCCACCCTTAACTTCGGCCGCGAGATCTTCCATTCCAACAATATCTGCACCAGCAGCTTTCGCAGCTTCAACGTTTGCGCCCTGCGTAAATACTGCAACACGAACATTTTTACCTGTTCCATTTGGCAACACAGAAGAACCTCGAACAACCTGATCAGATTTACGCGGATCAACACCAAGGTTAACACTCACATCGACGGATTCATTAAATTTAGCTGCAGGCATTTCTTTAAGTAAAGAAAACGCAATTTCAGCAGCCATCACATCGACCGAGCTCAGTTTTTCATTCATTTGTTTTTGACGCTTAGATATTTTAGCCATCTTACAATCCCTCCACATCCAAGCCCATGCTGCGTGCACTGCCAGCAATTGTACGAACGGCCGCTTCTTTATCGGCGGCAGTTAAATCAGGCATTTTAATTTCTGCAACAGCCTCTAAATGCTCTCGCTTAACTGTTCCTGCCACTTCACGACCCGGCGTCTTGCTTCCGCTCTTTAAGCCCAGTTGCTTTAGAAGCAGAACCGATGCAGGTGGTGTTTTAGTGATAAACGTAAAACTACGATCACTGTATACCGATATTACAACAGGAATAGGAAGGCCAGCTTCCAGCTTTTGAGTCTGCGCATTAAACGCTTTGCAAAACTCCATAATATTCACACCATGCTGCCCTAACGCTGGACCAACTGGTGGGCTTGGGTTTGCTTGACCCGCTTTCACTTGTAGCTTTATATAAGCATTTATTTTCTTAGCCATCTTAAACTCCTTATTCGGGTCTCGCGAACCAACAGTCATTCGCTAACGTCTTTCGACTCCCCTGCTTGGGTTACAACAAAAGACCCCCTAACCAAAAAAGGATAGAGGGTTATAAAAATTCTTAATTATTCAATCGGACGCTTTAAACACACTAAAGCCAGAACCGAGACCATTTGGGATCAGGCTTTTTCCACCTGACCAAACTCTAGCTCAACCGGCGTGGAACGCCCAAATATCAGAACCGACACCCTTAGGCGACTCTTTTCGTAGTCCACTTCCTCAACCACGCCATTAAAATCATTAAATGGACCGTCATTGATCCGAACCAACTCGCCAGGCTCAAATAATGTTTTTGGCCTAGGCTTATCAGTCCCATCCTGAACACGCTGCAATATTGCATCGGCTTCTTTATCTGTAATGGGAGCTGGATTATCACTGGTGCCACCAATAAACCCCATAACCCTAGGAACACTTTTAACCATGTGCCAGGTTTCGTCATCCATATCCATCTGAACCAGAACGTAACCAGGGAAAAACTTTCTCTCACTACGACGCTTCTGCCCTTCACGCATCTCAACGACTTCTTCCGTCGGCACCAAAATCTCACCGAATCTGTCACTTAAGTTCGCGTGTAAAATATGCTCTTGCAGAGATTTTTTAACCTGGTTTTCAAAACCAGAATAGGCATGAACCACATACCAGCGTAAAGCCATTAGCGTCTAACTCCCTTGACCTGTTAAGAGCTGAACAACCCATAACAAGAATGAATCCAAGCCCCACAACATCAGTCCAACAATAACCACACTCACCATTATCAGCAATGTTGTTTGAGATGTTTCCTTGCGCGTCGGCCATACTACCTTTCGCACTTCAGTTCTCGCATCTTGCAAGAAACCCCAGGACGCCTTACCAACTTCGGTCGTTAAGCCAACTGCAACTGCAACACCGAAGATGACCAACAAACCCAGCACACGATACAAGGTAGGGAGATCAGAATATACGTAAAACGCACCTATTCCACCACCAACCAGGAGTAAAGCTACTATTAATTTTATACGGTCTGCCATTTTGGGTACGTGTACCTAGTATTAAATAATGGCAGGCCAGGAGGGAATCGAACCCCCAACCTGCGGTTTTGGAGACCGCTGCTCTGCCAATTGAGCTACTGGCCTACTGCTAAAAATGCACATTACGTGCTTACAAAACTTCATCGGGGCGCTGCAAAGCACCCCGCTATTAACCTATACCCGACTACTCGAATATTTTCGCAACAACGCCCGCACCAACTGTGCGTCCGCCTTCACGAATTGCAAATCGCAAACCATCCTGCATCGCAATCGGTGCAATCAATTTTACTTTCATATTAACGTTATCACCAGGCATTACCATTTCAA
>JAOTSL010000222.1 GCA_029864945.1 Gammaproteobacteria bacterium | reverse complement strand
TAACTTTTAACTTTTAACTTTTAACTTTTAACTTTCATCACCGGGCTTAACAATATCCCAGCGGATAAATATTTCTTCCATACTATCCCTGGTAACGGGTTTATAGAGAAAGTCATCGACACCGTATTTTTTGTATCGTGCATGCTCTTTATCTGTAATCTTATCGACAATGATTATAATGGGAGTTTTCATAATTCTTTCGTCACCATTTTTTTTCTTACCAATCATTTTCCTCTCAAGTTTTCGCACATCACTAATAATGTCCACTGCACTAAAATCTGGCAATTGTGAATCTAATATTAGGAGATCATAATGGTGTGATTCTATAGCGACCAATGCTTCCTGGCCGCTTGACGCTATATTTGCGCCTAATCCGTGACGTGCAACCATACCAGTCAATTGCTTTTGATGAGAGCTATCTGGCTCAACAATAAGTATAGGAGGAGAGGTAATGTTATTTCTATCACTTGCGCTATAAGTAGTAACAATATCATTACTTTCCAATTGTTTAACTTCACTGTCAACCTTGATTGCTTCCAGCAACGCCTCTTTTAATTGGGATCGATTGATTGGTTTTATTAGAAAGGCTTCAACACCAAAATTTCGAGCAACCTGCTCATAACCGCTGACGACTTTTGAGGTTAAAATAATTATCTTTGTATTGCCCAATAGTGCATGGCTTTTTAGTGATTTAACTAGCGCAAAGGCCTTTTCGATGAGTGCGGTAGTTGAAATATCAATGAGCAGGATGTCATAGCGACGGCCTATTTCATTTTTTCTTTCCAATGCTTCCAAAATCCGCTCGAAGTTGCTTGTCGTATCACAGTTAATTCCCCAACCAGAGAAAATAACAGCGGCTGACTTTCTGTTGCTCTCTCTTTCCCCTGTAATTAATACACGAAGACCCTTAAGTTGAGTTTGTATTATTGACGGTTCAGATTTTATAGCTAATTTAAAGGGTGCCTCTAGCCAGAAGGTGTTACCACCTAATGCATTATCTGAGTAACCAATAGAGCCACCCATCATCTCAATAAGTTGTTTTGATATATTAATACCAAAGAGACTTTGATTTGCGTCATTTTCAGCTATTGTATGGCTCTTATCAAACTCCGCAAACATCGTAAATGCAAATTCTGTTTCGGTACCTACATTGGACTCACATACCTCCAGACGTATAGTGCATCTATCTTTTTTAGCCTTGGTCATTGTGACATTGATAGAAATGTCACCTTGCTCACTGGACTTTATCGCATTGCCTACCAGGTTAACTAATATTTGGCGTACCCGTGTTGGGTCACCAAGTATTCGATCAGGTACATCGGATCGTACAATGTTTATTACTTCAATTCCTTTGTTATACGCCTCGGTTGACAAAATTTCGACCACGTCATTAATGATCTGCCGGATACTGAATTCAACCTGCTCCAGTTGCAGAGTACCCTTTTTAAGCGCAGCATAATCGGTAATTTCATTCAGCAATTCTATTATCCACTCACTATATCGAGTAGTAATATCAAGGTACTCTTTTCGCTTTTCAGGAGACTCCGATACACGGAGCAGTGAGAGCGTACCAAGAATATTATTTACGGGTATTCTTATCTGATTACTGATATTAGCAAGATCTTTCAATCGAATGACATTCTCATTGCTCTTTTTCTTATGTGATTTGTCCGTTGCTGATTCCGGTACAATAAAGACACCTTTACGAACAAAACGTTTTTTCTTTTTGTTTAAAAATAAAATCACCATAGATGAAAGCAAAAAAATGACACTAATAGGAAGAAATATTTCAAGTATTCTCTGATAGAGAAAGCGATTATCCATCTCCAGCAACAGTGAACTATTGAGTTGTGAGTTTTCTATATACGCCCATAGCGTTGAGCGATGCACCATGATATCTATATCATGCCCACTGTTATGGATCTCTGCATACACTTTTTTTGCAATTTCACGATCGCTAGGCTCGCTAGTCACTCTCAATCGTTTATCGTAAACAAGATTTGACTCGCCAGTGAAAAGATAAGCATGATTAAATGAATTTTTATCGCTTGCATCTCGAGAGAATTTAAAAATGGAATCTACGTCAATATCGATAGTTAACACGCTGGCAACTTTGCCGTTGAAAGCAAGCGTTATGGTATACGCTAATACAGTATCACCTAATTTTCTAGTTGTAAGCCTGCCATCTATATCAAGCGGCCTCCTTGTCATAGCGCGTTTAAAATACGCCTCCCCTGATACATCCATATAATTACGCAGTGCACCATCCTCGATGACCACAACCATTTCACGTCCATTGCTACCTATTAGGCGAATTGATTTAATATAGTCAAGTCGCGAGCTTAAAAAATGCTTAAAAAGTTTTTCTAGTCTTTTTCTTTCCTTCAGATTGTCCTTTTTAAGGCTGTACTTGCTTACCATGTCCCGAGTAGCACCGTTATTAGCCAACATTTCGAGATCTCTTTTCCATTCTCGAATTAACTGCTTGAGGTGGTCTTCCTCGACTTTCACTACACTGGCGTTAGTGAGTTTAATGTTTTCAACGACAACCTCCCTGACTAACAAAAACATCCCGCCTAGAGCGATGATTAACGTCAACTTTATTAATAATGCTCTCTTCAATTTTTCCTCACGAAATGTTACCTAGATTTTCCATTCTGTTATGACCGACATAAACGACAACTCATTACTAAGGCACATTCGATGCCCGATATTCCCCATGGATATATCTAGATGCTTTTAAGTAATCAGCACTTAGCCTCCGGCAGCTTGATGCTTCACAAAAACGAAGACAAAACCAAAGTACCGCTAAAACTCGCCACGTCTTACCAATGATAAATACAACTAATTTATGATGATGTCATTTTTTATTCTTTACCCTTCCTATTAAACAATTCCAACGCCAGTAACATACCCAATGTAACCAGAACCACGCCCAGCAGCTGAAACATTGTGGGAATTTCGTTGGGAATAGGAATTGCCAATAAAAGTGCAAATGTTGGCACCAACGCACCAAATATTGCACCTTTTGCAGCACCGAGAACAGCAACCGCCTTTGAGTAAAGTAAAAGCGCAATAAACACGGCAACAATTCCCTGAAAGACCGCTTGAGAGTAAATTTATCACCGAGCCATAACCAACTGCCGATGGCAGTAAAAATCAACAGGCTCCTAGGAGCTTGTCCGAGAATGGAAACCGTAGCGAAGAAAAGTTATTTTAGAGCAGATTTTTCGTTCATTTGAGGCGAATAGTCATTCTATTTAACGAAAATGAACGGAAAATATGATTAAAATAAATTTTTTGTAGCAGGTTTTCCATTCTCGGACAGGCTCCTAGGTGTTATCACACCAAATTGGGCTACCGGAGCATATTCTAAACCTGTAGTGACGACTAATAAATACGGTGCTCCAGCACCACAAATTAGCAATATCGCTCCCACCCAGCTAATACAGGTAAACTTTAATCACCACAAAACAGGGATAAGTAAGGGGCCTGCAACTAAAAAGCGAAGTGCAGCAATATCATACGCAGATAAACTGTGCGCAATACTCTGACGTCTAACAACGGGGAAAACACACCAGATAAAAGCAGCGATCGCTCCATATATAACGCCGTGATAAAGTGGCGACATTTGTTCTTTTTGTGCTTTTATTTCCAAATCTACAGTCATGCCTCTGTTATCAATATATTCATATAGTGTCTTTTATAGATTGTTACGTTCATCTATTTATTATTTACACAAACCATACCTAACACAACCGTCCTTCCACATCATCGCTTTCACAAATATAACAACAAGCGTTGCAGTATTATTAGACCACTACATGACGCGTAAAATCCGATGCATCCACTTATGGAAAGTACACCCACCTTTCAAGCTATAGTATTAATACAGTATGTTTACTCATATTTTAGCCGCCTCGTGCAATACTTCCTGTTAATTTGTGTTTATAATTGCAAATAATTTTTTGCACCGCATCACTCATCAATACTTGGAAAATATACTATGTCTGCTAAAAAAATGAATATGACAACCAAAATACTCATATGGATGGGTGCAGGTTTGGTTCTTGGCAGCCTGATCAACGCTTTTGCCAGTGACGTCAAATTTGTTCAGGATTATTTTGTGAATGGCATTTTCCATGTACTTGGTGCGATTTTTGTGAGCCTGTTAAAAATGCTGGTGGTGCCGCTCGTGACCTTCTCATTAATTTGTGGTGTGTGCGGTATTGGTGACATCAATAAACTGGGGCGTGTTGGAGCTAAGGCCTTTGGTCTTTTTATGCTCACTACAGCGCTGGCGATTACGCTAGCGATTACCGTCTCTAGTATTGTTGGCCCCGGTAAAAACTTTGACCTTAATCAAACGAATAAAGTCGAATTTGTTGCACCAGAGTCTCCACCGTTGAGCCAGGTAATCATTAATCTGGTTCCGAGTAACCCAGTTACCGCTTATGCTGAAGGCAATATGCTGCAAATCATTTTCTTCACCATTTTATTTGCAGTGTGCATTTTAATGATTGGTGAACGCGGCAAGTCTATTATAACCGGTGCAGAAAAACTCAATGAAGTCATGATGCAAGTAGTAAACGTTGTTATGCACATTGCGCCGTACGGTGTTTTTGCATTAATGGCGAAAACATTTTCAGTTCAGGGGCTTGGTTTAATTTTACCTATGATCAGTTATTTTGGTGTGGTTGCCTTAGTACTGATATTACACGCCACTGGCACAATGATGATTTTACTTAAAGTACTAGGCCGTGTTAGCCCCCTCACCTTTCTTAAAAAAATGCGCGGCGTTCAGATTTTTGCCTTTAGCACATCCAGCTCCAATGCAACTATTCCGGTAACGTTGCGTGCAACAGAAAAACGTCTGGGCGTTGAAAATTCAACAGCATCATTTGTTGTACCATTTGGCGCCACCATTAACATGGACGGTACGGCAATTATGCAGGGTGTTGCAACTGTGTTCATTGCCAACGTTTATGGGATTGAATTGGGGCTAACCGGGTATCTTACCGTTATCGGCATGGCAGTGCTTGCATCAATCGGCACCGCTGGCGTACCGGGTGTTGGTTTAATTATGCTGGCGATGGTGTTCAATCAAGTTGGTTTACCCGTTGAAGGTATCGCCCTAATCATGGGAGTAGACCGTCTGCTGGATATGATGAGAACAGCAGTAAATGTAACCGGCGACGCTGCAGTTACCACAATCGTTGCCCGCAGTGAAAATAGCATCTCAATGGATACCTTTAATGACCCAAATGCCGGTAATGTTGAAGAAGTGCACCTACCCCACAAATCATCATAAACAACGTA
>JAOTSL010000221.1 GCA_029864945.1 Gammaproteobacteria bacterium | reverse complement strand
TAAAATCCGGCAAAAAAAAAAACAAAACCACCACCGTGAAATTTATTGTAAAAAACCATGGAATACTGCAGAAACCACGATATGCGATTGATTTAACACCCCTCGGTAATCAGCTTCGCCACCTACTCGCCCCAGCTTTTCCACCACCTAAAAATACTCAGGCTATTTATCGTACTCCCAACAATGATTCCAGACAATGCTAGAAACATTGGGGGATTGTGGATTTTGCTTCTATATTTTCAATTAATCCAGCGGACACATGACCTAGCAATCTCAGCAACAATTATTATGCGCCGGCTAAAAAAGCCTGGTAATTATACGATGTATTAAAAAAGATGTGGTCAGCCGTTAATTCTGCATAAAGCAGCAATAACATCCAGTCAGCAATTAAACCATCGCACCATATTTGATGGCTTTTGACGTGATATGGTGACAATAGCAGGATCGTCATAACACTGTTATCATAGCGAATTGACTTACCAGCACGAATATTGCACTAATAATAGACTTAGCTACCATTTTAATAAGTATTATTTTAACAACCAGCATTGAGACTTAAGAAGAACCATGCAATTAACCAGACTTATCATTTTAACAACCTGCCTCTCAGTTATCCCGAGCTTGAGCCAAGCAGACACCATTCCAGCTAACGCCCTGTTATCTAAAGTTAAATTAAACACAATTCCAGTTAAGCAGCAAATAGAATCAACTGACACGTTAAAAGACCAGCTTAATCCTAGACACTTATTTTTACGCTCAAGCACCGCGCTAATCGTAGATGAAACTGATGGCTCCGTGTTATACGGCAAAGAAACAAACAAACAAATGCCTATCGCATCTGTCACCAAACTAATGACGGCAATGGTAACACTGGATAAAAAACTCGATCTCAATGAAAAAATACGCATAAAACGCCGTGATCGCGACAAATTACGCGGCTCGCATTCACGACTAAGCTACGGCACCATCCTCACTCGATACGACTTATTAAAAATAACCCTGGCAGCTTCAGAAAATAGAGCAGCTAATGCCCTGGCTCGCACCTACCCTGGTGGTAAAGCAGCCTTTATTAAGGCAATGAATAAAAAAGCCAAATCACTAGGTATGACGCAAAGTGCATTTAGAGACCCAGCGGGATTACACAGTGGCAACCTATCAACTGCAAAAGATTTAATCAAAATGGTTGAAGCGTCAGCTAAATATAAGCTCATTAAGCAATTCACAACCACCGGAAAAAGTTATGTCACCGATAGACGTTCAGGCTGGAAGGTTGAGTTTTTTAACACTAATCGCCTGGTCAGACGAAAAAACTGGGATATTTCATTAAGCAAAACCGGCTACATTGCAGATGCCGGACATTGCCTTGTAATGGAAACAACAATTGCCCAGCGACCAGTTATTATCGTTTTGCTTAACTCCTGGGGAAAACTCAGTAAGTTTGGCGACTCTAATCGCATCAAGCGATGGCTGCAGAATGGCGAGAAAAGACTCGCTTCTATCTAAAACAACAGGAACAATCTTACACAATCAACTAAAGACTAAGGGTTGTTCTTTTTTCGCAGAGGTTTAAATAAGTATTCAAGCCCATTGAGTTTAACTTCGTAAAGCATGTGCAATAAATTTCCCAATTCACCGGAAGGAAATCCGTTTGCATGAAACCACACAACATAAGGCTCGGGTAAATCTATCAACATCCAGCCTTTATATTTACCAAATGGCATTGGTGTCTTAACCAGTTTAATCATCGTGCCCGGATCAGGTGAAAGGGTTTCGGCTGCTGTAGTTTCCGGCGAAAGGGCTTCTGGTACAGGGGTTTCAGACATAATAAATTCCAACTCTATAATTTACCCGCAAGCTTACCCTAATGTTCTGCAAAAATCGCGGTGAAAGTATCACATTTATTAAAAACAATACCACCATAAAACAGCCGTCCAACGGAAAACAGTTTACTTACATAATATCCCTGAACACCCCCTAAGCAAGATAACTAAACGCCAAGATGATGCTTCAATTGATGCAATAACAAAGACTTTAAACCGCTTCAAGACGAATCTAGGCAAACAAGACAGCAGTCGAAAAATGTAATCGCCCCCCCCCCGCACCTTAATAGCGCTTACTATTTTAAGAGAGACAAGAAACGACACTATTGCAACAATAAAACTCAAACATATTAACCCGTATACTGAGAAAAAATTTCAAGATACTAAAGAAGCAAACTTAGTAAAACGTCTACCACACTATTTTTTCCTGCAGGTGACGATATTAAACAAATTATTCTTGATTGGATTGCTTACACGAAAGAGATCGCGCTCACAAATTAGGTCACATCAATATTGCTATTGAGAATAGGGGTGCTCTGAAAAAAGCGTTCCCCTTTCAGCTTCAAGGTCTTTGAGCAAATAATCTTCGGCAGTTGATAAATCAAATCCACTGCACAGAAACATTTTTCTCCCTTTATTAATGAGATAGTTTGCTGCCTTCAGTTTCGTCACAATTCCACCCGTGGCAAATTCATTGCTAGGCGTATGCGCCTCCCCTAATGCTTCCTTGGAAATAGAGGACATATGACTAATGATTTTAGCATCATCAAAATCAGCAGGATTTTTGTCATAATAGCCATCTATGTCACTCAAGATTACCAGCACTTCAGAATTGGTGTGGTGAGCTACATGGGCAGACAATTGATCATTATCTCCGAATAACTGTTCTGACGTCGTAGTAATATCATTTTCGTTTACGATAGGAAGAATATCATTCGCCAGCTGAGCATTAATAATTTGTTTGAAAATATCGATATGCGTAACCGAGTCAAAATCCTCCTCAGTTGTCAAAATTTGACTGATATCAATATCATAGATATCAAACAACTGCTTGTATCCGCTCATTAAAATGGGCTGCCCGACTGCAGCTAGAACCTTCTTGCCAATTTTTTTCTGCCGGTCGAGTCTCAGTGCGGTATAGCCAGCGGCCACAGCACCTGAAGAAACCAGAATAACTTCATAGTGCGCCTGTAACCTAACTATCAAAGACACCAAATTAAGCATACGCTCTTTTGCTATCGCGTTATTCTCAGTTAAAACACTACTTCCCACTTTTAACGTAATACGCTTCACTTTGACACCTCGTTCGATAAATATGCCACCATTCTAACATGCACTAGTATCTGTGTTATAAAATAAGCGTTTTGCTTGTGATTTTTCTTTATCAAGCCTTTTCGATTCGCCGAAAGTTACTCGGAGCCTCTGTTTTTAGCTATTCCTAAAGCCCCCACCGTGATTTGGAAGCTATTCATACCTAGCCACGGGGGAGTTAATAGTTAAATAAAATCTGATAGAAATAGAAGGTACTGCCATCCTGTCACACGGGGTATTGAAGTACGATGTGATCAACAACACCTAATCGAGCCGAATAAAGAACACAAAATCAAAGACCTATACAACAGGAAAATAGTGAGTTTAGGTTATGACAACCGGCCAGGGTAATTGACGCGAACCGGCCAAGGTAATTGACATCTAATACTTGACGCTAAATGTAACGCTTCCCGAGATTCCGCCTTCTTTACAGATCCCAGTAAATACATAGATGTGATTTCATTGATAGATAGACAGACCACCCAGATCGGATAGCTTCCAGTCTTTTTATTTTGGCTTAGCCTGTCGTATGGCGGTATCTGTGAGGGACATTGGGGTATGTTTTTCTTTCTCTGGAAATATACTCCCAAATATACCCCCCCTTATGCACCTGGATTTCAACAGATACCCCTAGACGTAATGGGACACTAAAAATTAGAAAAGGTAGATAGAATGAGGGTTTTAGGACAATATAGGAGGTATAAAAACATAAAGATGGTGCCCGGGGCCGGAATCGAACCGGCACGACCGTTAAGTCGAGGGATTTTAAGTCCCTTGTGTCTACCAATTTCACCACCCGGGCAACGTTTGAAACTACACTGCTAGGTAAAAACTTTTAAAATAATTTTAAAACTTAAATGGAGGCTGAGCCCGGAGTCGAACCGAGGTAGGCGGATTTGCAATCCGCAGCATGGCCACTCTGCCACTCAGCCACGTGTTACCACGTTTATAACTAAAAAAACCTCGACTAGTAAAAAAGCCGAGGTTCCGAAATTTGGAGCGGGAAACGAGGCTCGAACTCGCGACCCCAACCTTGGCAAGGTTGTGCTCTACCACTGAGCTATTCCCGCCTGAGTAAGCGCGCTATTTTACTGATTTCGGATTTACTGTCAAGCCTTTTTCTGTTCATTTTTAAAAAACTTACAGGACTTGTTTTTATTTTTAAATACCGGAGTTAAACTATTGACTTTTATAAATAATTCCGGAATATCTTCTTCACTTATGAAAGCTGTGCCGCGCTGCTTTCAGGTACAGAACCATCGACCAAAACGTCAACCCGGCAGCTACATACATGAGAACTAATCCAGTTTCATATACCATAAATTCCTTTAACGGCTCATGATATAAGAGCATTGAAATGGCAACCATCTGCGCTGTTGTTTTAATTTTGCCGACCATTGATACGGCCACATTGGCGCTTTCACCTATTTCAGCCATCCACTCCCTTAAGGCCGATACTGCAATCTCACGCCCGATGATAATAGCTGCGGGAATTGCCATCCAAATAGTGGGGTTTTCTTGCACCAATAAAACCAGTGCAACGGCTACCATCAACTTGTCTGCTACCGGATCCAGAAACGCGCCAAACCTGGATGCCTGATTAAGAACCCTGGCAAGAAAACCATCAAGCCAATCGGTAAATGCTGCAATTAAAAATATGGCAAGTGTGGCTTCATTTGACCACGAGACAGGCAGGTAGAAACAAATCACAAATACGGGGATCAGTGCGATTCTTGCCAAAGTAAGTAACGTTGGAATACTAAACATTTTATATAGGGATACTGTTAATTGAGATTGATCGGGAACCATACCAGAATTGATTCCGTATTTATACGCGCCAGCACCCAAACAAAGGCGAATAAGCGATACTTTATATAAATTAGAACTTGCTAATATTCTAATTCATGCGATAATGCGGTAAATATCTTACAAATAATTTATTGAAGGAGCATTTGACATGAATATAGAAAAAACTGTGCACATCGTTGCTGGTAGCTTTATTTTGCTAAGCTTGGCACTATCCCAATTACATGCAATTGAATGGCTGTGGGCGACCGCATTTGTTGGTGCAAATTTACTTCAATCGGCACTCACCAACTTTTGCCCATTGGCAACCATATTGAAAAAAACCAATATGAAACAAGGGTCTGCTTTTAACTAAGCTAGAACTAGTCGCAGATAGAATGAGTCAACGCCCCTCCCCTACCCCTAAAACGTT
>JAOTSL010000220.1 GCA_029864945.1 Gammaproteobacteria bacterium | reverse complement strand
AGGCTCCTAGTTGAAATACGAAATGAATTTTTAGAGTAGAACGTTTCTATTCGTTGTATGTCCATAATATTAAGTAACAATGTAACTGCTCAGCGTGGTTACAGGGGAAGGTTAGTGTTAAAAGAGAAGGCCCTTATAGTTGATGTTGTTGATGGTATCGCATGGGTAGAAACTCAGCGTAAGTCCAGTTGCGGTTCATGTCAGGCTAAAAAAAGTTGTGGTACGTCAGTACTGCAAAAAGTGCTTGGAAATAAACGTAATCTTTTAAAAGTGAGTAATCCCGATAATTTTTCTGTCGGCGATGAAGTTGTATTGGGCTTGCAGGAAGATGCCTTGGTTAAAGGTTCGTTGTTATTGTATGCGTTGCCGTTATTGACGATGTTTATTTTTGCCTTTGTTGGTATTTTTCTTTTTCGTTTTTTAGGTGCAGAATTTACAGAGGGCTATAGCATTTTATTCTCTCTTACAGGTTTAGGAGTGGGGTTCTGGTATGTGGCCCTTTCGAGTCGAAAGCTGGCGAATGATATTAATTATCAGGCTAGAATACTTGCTCAGGGTTTCCCCGAAAAAATAGAAAGCATTGTCACAATTAGGAGTAGGCATGAAGAGGTTTAATTTATCGAATGTAATTCGCGTTGTATTGATAACAATGGCAATGGTTGCGTTTAATAGTGCTGTGCAAGCGAGCAATAGTAGAGGCCTGCCTGATTTTACTGGTCTTGTAGAAAAATACGCGCCTGCAGTGGTTAATATAAGTACGATACAAAAAGCACAGCCAAAATCAAAGCGCAGTATGAATCGCCAGCAAATGCCGGACTTTCCTGAGGACAGCCCTTTTGGTGAATGGTTTAAACGCTTTTTTGATGAAGATGGTCAAGGCGGCGGTGGCGGCCCAGAAGGTTTTAATGGTCACGGTAAAAAGCCACAATCATTAGGTTCGGGTTTTGTTATTTCTGCAGACGGGTACATTTTAACGAATAATCATGTTATCGAAGACGCTGATAAAATCATTGTGCGTTTAAGTGATCGCAGAGAATTGGAAGCTGAGCTTGTCGGTCGTGATGAACGAAGTGATCTCGCGTTACTAAGAGTAAAAGCAGATCATTTGCCTGTCGTAAAAATTGGTAATTCTTCAAAGTTAAAGCCAGGTGAATGGGTGCTAGCCATCGGTTCTCCTTTTGGTTTTGATTATTCTGTAACAGCCGGTATTGTTAGTGCAAAAGGCCGCAGCTTACCAAGAGAAAATTATGTGCCATTCATTCAAACAGACGTTGCAATTAATCCGGGTAATTCCGGTGGGCCGTTATTTAATCTTGACGGTGAAGTGATCGGAATAAATTCGCAAATCTATAGTCGTACTGGCGGATACATGGGGGTCTCATTTGCGATACCGATTGATATCGTCATGAATGTAGTTGATCAGCTGAAAGAAGATGGGCTTGTAACACGCGGCTGGTTAGGTGTATTGATTCAGGACGTCACGCGTGATCTTGCTGAGTCTTTTAATATGGAGAAGCCACAAGGCGCATTAGTCGCACGGGTACTACCAGACAGTCCTGCAGAAGATGCCGGCTTTCAAGTGGGTGATATTGTGACTCAGTTTAATCATCATGAAATTATTCATTCATCTGATTTGCCACCAATGGTCGGTATAACACCAATTAACAAAAGCATTCCGGTGGAAATTATTCGTAAGGGCAAATTGACTGAGATAAAAGTCAAAATTGGTGAGTTACCAAAAGAAGACGATGTGCGTGCTTCCTCATCGACATCGCCAGCAGAGCCAGAAACAACAACCAGTAATCGAATGGGTGTGACAGTCGTCAATATTCCTGAAGAACAGCGTAAACGTTTTGGGATTAACGGCGAAGGTGGTGTAGTTGTTCAGCAGATTAAAGCTGGTCCTGCGTCAGACGCCGGTATTCGACGCGGTGATATTTTATTGATGATAAATAATATCGATATAAAAGATGCCGATCATTTTAAAGAGGTGATGAAGAAGCAGTCGGGCGATAAATCGGTTCCAGTGCTGGTTCATCGACGGGGTAGTCCGATATTCTTAGCGATGAGGTTACCAAAAGACTAAGTTCTAATAGCATTTGCCTGATTAAAGAGCCTCGGTTTTACCGGGGCTTTTTTTTGGATTAAAATAGCGACACAAAAAGCTCAAATTGATTTTTTAATCAATATTATAATATAACTGTTCAACGTGCTTAGATTTTGTTTCAGAGGTGTCTGTATTTCGCGCGGAGTGAGGGAGCATATAGGTATATGTGACCGATTGAGTACGAAATACGGACGCCTCTGGAGCAAAAGATGAGCGCGTTGAGTCGTTATACAGGAATAAATTATGTCTTTGCCCTATACCCCAAATGAAATTCGAGCCTGTTTTGATCAAGGTGCCTGGAAGCGCGGTACAGATTACTATTTGAAAGATCTAGTGCTTAAATTTGGCCACAATGTTTCCGGCAATAGTGTCTATGGCAGTGTAAAAGGTAGTGGCCATCAACCTTATAACGTGCATGCTCAAATAGATGGCAAAACTGATGTTCATGCTGTCTGCTCTTGTCCGGTCAGAATTAATTGCAAGCATGCCGTTGCTCTCTTATTGACCGTTTGGTTTCAGGAGGTAGATTTAGATGGTGAAGCAGCATCACTTCAAGGCAGTACTAATAACGAAATAGAAAACTGGCTAGGTGAGTTGGAAAAACAGCTGTCACCTGGTGTATTTGATACCGCAAATGATGTTGACGTTAATACGCCAAATCGCCTTTTGTATGTGCTGGAGCTGGATAAGGCATCTGGTGATCAGTTATACGTTAAATATTCCAATGCCAGAAAGCTGAAAGCCGGCGGATATGGTAAAGAAACCCGATATGATCCAGACAGGATTATGAATCAGGGGCGAGCTAGTTTTGTTAGTAGCGATGATGAAGCCATTTTGCGAGAAGTATATGTGCGAAAAATGATGGATTATATCGATTACTCTAAATTATCGGAGTCTGGTGGCGGTGATTTATTATTAAAAATGTTGGCGACGGGGCGCTGTTTTTGGCTAAACAAAGATGGGACTCCGTTAAGGTTAGGGGCTTCTATAAAAGGCAATATGCACTGGCGTACCTTTGACGACGCTACTCAGCAACTCAGTTTTGTTACCGACGATGAAACCGCGATTATCTTACCCACTATACCGCCATTTTATCTTAATGAATTAACGCATGAATGTGGCCCTTTAGAAATAGATGTGCCGAAAAAAGCCTTAAGTCTGATGCAAAAGGCGCCAAGGGTGTCAATGGAAGAATTGTCTTCGGTCACTGAAAGGCTGGCACAAGTAATTGAAAATATACCGACGCCCGCCTCTATCAAAATTAAAAACAAAAGTGGGATAAAACCTATTCCTTATCTCCACTTTTGTTTATTTGAACCGGAACGAAAAAATTTCAATCCTTACCTTTATGGTTATGAATTTAAGCCTAAGCCCGTTGTAGAAATTAAAATGGATTACGATGGAAATAAAACCAGCCTGTTTGAAAAAGGCGTAGAGTTGAGTTATCAGCAAGATGATCAGTTCGTAAAATTAAAGCGGGATTTGCAGGCAGAAAAAAAATGTTTCGATCAAATTGAAAAAATACCGCTGACTCAATTCAAAAAAATAGAACGTACTGAGTCAGTGCCTGTTGATTTGTTTTCTCTTGCGCATCCTGATTATGTTCGTGAAGAAGATGCCTGGAATAGTTTTATGATGGAAAATTTGCCAGCCTTAGAAGCAAAGGGCTGGCAAGTATCATATGACGATGATTTTCCTTATTACATCTCGCAGGTTGATGAGTGGCATATGGAGGTCGATGATAATTCAGATAGCCAGTGGTTTGATCTGGATTTAGGTATTATGGTGAATGGTGAGCGATACAATCTCATTCATCTTATTTCCGTATTGATTAAACAAAATCCGCGTATGTTTAAAGATATTCAAGAAAAAAATGCTACCCCTCCAGAAAATATCATCGTACGTATAAGTGATGGAGGAAAGTTAGCAATACCCTATGAACGAATAGAGAGAATATTAAATGTTCTGCTCGAATTGTTCGATAAAAAAACCGATGTAAGTTCAAAAATACGTTTGCCAAAATGGCGTGCAGCAGAGTTGAATGAGTTGCAGTCCCAAGGTTTGCAGTGGCAGGGAAATGAGTCGCTTAAATTGAGCGCTGATCGATTAAGTAAATTTAAAAGGATTAAACCAAAAGCGGCACCAAAAAAATTCAAAGCTAATCTTCGCGATTATCAAAAGGAAGGTCTCGCCTGGTTACAGTTTTTAAGGGAGTATAATTTTAACGGCATACTCGCCGATGATATGGGGCTGGGTAAAACGGTGCAGGCATTAGCGCATATCTCAGTTGAAAAGGCCGCCGGAAGACTAGATAAGCCAGTATTGGTTATTGCACCCACTAGTTTAATGTACAACTGGCGGCACGAGGCAGAGCAATTTTCACCGCACTTAAAACTATTAACTCTACACGGGCCAGACAGGAAAAAAGACTTTGATCGTATCGCCGAGCACGACATTGTTTTATCAACCTACCCATTGTTAGGCCGTGACGATAAAGTTTTATTAGAGCAAGAGTGGCATCTTCTCATACTTGATGAAGCTCAAAATATTAAGAACCCCAAAGCGAAAGCAACTAAAGTCGTCTGCCAAATAAATGCCCGGCATCGTCTATGCCTCACCGGAACACCATTGGAAAACCACTTGGGAGAACTGTGGTCCATTTTTAATTTCTTAATGCCAGGCTTGTTGGGTGATGAAAAACAGTTTAGACGAATTTTCCGTACGCCCATTGAAAAGCAGGGTGATAGTGAGCGAGCAAAGCGCTTAGCAAAACGGCTCGCCCCTTTTATGTTACGTCGTAAAAAAGATGAAGTGGTTAAGGAGTTGCCAGCAAAAACAGAAATAGTCCGTAGCGTCAGTTTAGAAGGTGTGCAACGTGATTTATATGAAACCATAAGAATAAGCATGCAGAAAAAAGTGCGGGATAGCATTGGAAAGCTGGGGTTAAATCGAAGTCATATTATTGTGCTGGATGCATTGTTAAAGCTGCGGCAAATTTGTTGCGATCCTAGGTTGTTAAAAGCGAATGCCAAAGCAAAAAAAGCAAATTCTGCAAAGCTTGAGTTATTGATGTCATTATTACCAGAGTTGTTGGAAGAAGGGCGAAAGATTTTATTGTTTTCCCAATTTACATCTATGCTCAGTTTAATTGAAGATGAATTGAAGGTGCTTAAAATAAAATATGTCAAGCTAACCGGCAGCACACGTAATCGTGAAGCACCAATTACAGCATTTCAAAACGGTGAA
>JAOTSL010000036.1 GCA_029864945.1 Gammaproteobacteria bacterium | reverse complement strand
TTTACGGAAAAGCAGTTGCTCACATATTAAGTACTCAAATAGAACTTATTCAAGAAGACCTACAAATCATACCCTTTACAGCTAAAATAATTCGAGTCAATGGCATGGATGTTTATTTTGATGCAGGCTCAAGATCACGAGTAAACATCGGTGACATGTTAATGACCTTTAAACTCGACGCAGACCCTTTAACTGGCGATAACTCACAATACTTGGGCTTTGCAGAAAAACCAATTGCTTCATTATCTGTCGACCAAGTTCAGCCTCAGTTTTCAGTTGGAAAACTGGAAATTAAAAACACGAAATTAATGCCTGGTGATTTAATTAGGTTCGGAAGATAACTTTTTACAAAAAGTAGTAAAACGTAGGATAAAAAAGTTGAATGCGAATCCGATATTAGAAATTGACACATCCAACTACTTTCAGAAAATTAAAGTAATATATGATTAACCAACCATCTCAATCGTTCCAGCAATGCAATAACTATTATCTTCACCTTGCCAGTCCACACGAATGACTTTCATTTTAGCGTTAAACGGAGGTGAAATAGACAGCTGCGGCTGAACACTTATGCGAAGCTCTGTTCCTTCTGGGTATTTATCATCACATTGAAACAAAATACCTCTCGCACTTAAATTAATACAATTGCCAGACTTAGTGGTCAAATCTGAATCAGCCACCTGATAGCTAACCGGGCAATTTATTGCCATCCGCATGAAATCTCTTTTTTCAATATAATTACGGGAACCTAGCATAAAACCTCCTGAAGCATGAAGACATGATTAGGCGTAATAAACCCAACACTCATGACAAACCTCAACCAAGTATCATGCCAGGAGTTCAAGAGTAGTACCAAGGGGGAATTGAAAAATGATAAGGCTGACGTTACTGCAACTACGCGGCGTGTTTATAGTTCACATCAAATCTCGACAATTGCTCCTCGGCCTTGTCTTGGAAATTGCAGAAAAAGAGGGAAACACTGAACAGTTACAAAAGCTGTAACTGTTCAGCTCCAATCAAGATAACTTACCGTGACACTGCTTATATTTTTTACCCGATCCACATGGACATGGATCATTACGTCCCACTTTTATTCCGTCTCGGACAAAAGGAGCTTGCTGCACGTCTTCAGGTTCGCGCTCCACTTCAGGAGCATCACCTAGCAGGCTTCCGGCAGATTCGTGCTCAAACTGCATTTCGGGTAGGTTTTGTCGCTGCTCTTCGACACGGCGCACATCTTCTTCTACTGCAATCTGAACCCGGGAAATAATTTCTATCGCTTCATGCTTAACTCGCTCAAGCATTCCCATAAATAGCTCGAAGGCTTCACGCTTGTATTCCTGCTTCGGATTTTTTTGCGCATATCCGCGCAAGTGAATACCCTGGCGTAAATAATCCATTGCCGCTAGATGCTCTTTCCACAAGTTATCAACCACCTGCATCATGACGGATTTTTCGAAGTGACGCATATTTTCTGCGCCGACCCTGCTTTCTTTTTCAATGTACTCTTGCTCAAAAACGTCAATAATACGATTCTTTAAAGACTCTTCATGCAGATCATCGTCCTCATCCAGCCATTTCTGAATTTCTAGCTTATGACCAAAGTCTTTCTCTAACGAGCTTTCAAGACCGGAAATATCCCATTGTTCTTCGATAGTGTGCAGCGGGATATAAGTAGATATAGTTTTATTTACGACGTCCGCTCGAATGTTACTAATAGTATCGGATATATCCTCACTATCCATCAACTCATCACGTTGCTCGTAAATAACTTTACGTTGCTCATTTGCAACATCATCATATTCTAGTAACTGTTTACGAATATCAAAGTTACGACCTTCAACTTTACGTTGTGCATTTTCTATCGCTTTTGATACCCACGGGTGCTCGATTGCCTCGCCATCTTCCATGCCGAGCTTTTGCATTAAACTGGCTACGCGCTCTGATGCAAATATTCGCATCAAATTATCTTCAAGGGATAAATAGAATCGAGTTGAACCAGGATCACCCTGCCGACCACTTCGACCACGTAATTGATTATCTATTCGGCGAGATTCGTGACGCTCTGTACCAATTACATGTAGACCGCCAAAATCCAGTACTTCTTGATGCAGCTTTTCCCAGTCATTGCCCAATTTTTCACGCTCTGCATCAGTAGCAGACTCAGGTAACTTAGCCAATTGAGCCTCCAGGTTTCCACCAAGCACAATATCCGTACCACGACCAGCCATGTTTGTTGCGATAGTAACTGCTCCAGCAGCGCCGGCATTTGCAATAATATCGGCTTCACGAGCATGCTGTTTCGCGTTTAATACTTCAAACTTTATATTTTTATCTTTCAGTAAGTTTGCAAGCAACTCAGACGTTTCAATAGATGCCGTCCCAACTAAAACAGGCTGCTTTCGCTGATAACAATCGAGGATATCTTCAATTATCGCGTTATACTTTTCTTGCTCTGTAAGGTAAACCAAGTCGCCCATATCAATTCGTGCAACTAGTTTATTTGGCGAAATAACTGTTACTTCCAAACCATAAATTTGCTGAAACTCAAATGCCTCGGTATCAGCTGTACCTGTCATACCTGATAGTTTTTCGTAAAGACGAAAAAAATTCTGGAAGGTAATAGACGCCATGGTTTGATTTTCTTGCTGTATGGTAACGCCTTCTTTGGCCTCAACCGCTTGATGCAAACCATCGGACCAACGACGACCAGACATTGTACGGCCAGTAAACTCATCAACAATGACAATCTCATCGTTTGCAACAATATAATCCACGTCTTTCTGAAATAAAACATTAGCACGAAGTGCGGCATTAAGATGATGCATCAAACTAATATTTTGCGGATCGTATAAACTCTCGCCTTCGGTGAGCATTCCTTTTTCGTAAAGTAAATTTTCACACTTTTCATGACCTGCATCTGTCAAAAAAACCTGTTTGGATTTTTCGTCGACAGAATAATCACCCGGACCTTCTTCTTCATCATTCTCAAAAGGCGCCTGCTTTTCAAGCTCAGGGATAAGTTTGTTAATTTGGGTATAAAGATCAATATTCCCTTCTACAGCACCGGAAATAATTAATGGCGTACGAGCTTCATCTATCAATATAGAGTCAACCTCATCCACTACAGCGAAATGTAATCCACGCTGTACACGATCTTCATTTCGAAACGCCATATTATCTCTGAGATAATCAAAACCGTATTCATTATTGGTTCCATAAGTAATATCACAAGCATAAGCTGCCCGTTTTGCATCATTATCCTGGCCAGACAGAATGACACCGGTTGTTAACCCCAGAAAACTATATAGTTTTGCCATCCATGCCGAGTCACGCTCAGCAAGATAATCATTTACGGTGATAACATGCACACCTTTGGCAGGCAATGCATTGAGATAAACAGCCAATGTTGCAACAAGTGTTTTACCTTCACCTGTTCTCATCTCGGCGATACGACCTTCGTTTAACACCATGCCGCCGACAAGCTGCACATCGAAATGTCGCATATTCATCGCGCGTTTACCGGCCTCGCGTACAACTGAAAATACTTCTGGAATTAATGAGTCCAACGTTGCGCCATCAGCCAAGCGCTGACGAAATTCTGCTGTTTTAGCACGAAGCGCATCATCAGATAATTCACTTATCGCCGCCTCAAAACTGTTAATTTCTATCACGCGCTTATTTAAGCGTTTTAATTCCCGCTGATTTCGACTTCCAAATACTTTACTTAACACTTTGTTGAACATAATATGACCGAATTAGTAGTTTTTCTTATGAATTGCTAATTATGAGTTTTTTAACATCCCAAATTAAGCAGCGACTTTTTATCTTTAACCCAATAATTTTCTTTTTTATTTTAAATTATTTATTTATGGATTATTTATTCCCGAGAGTTTTGAAACTATTCGACCAACCTAACGTCGATCGATTCATTACCCTTAAAAAACCATAATCTAACTGATCCCCTAAGTTTATGGACAGATAAATATAGAGGTTTTACGGGGAATTACAAGCTAAAACTGTTTGTCCAGCTGTTTTACCACGGACATAATTTAAATAAAAAAAAACGACTTTATTTTGATTGTTTATCAACCAAAATAAAGTCGTTTTTCAAATATTCGTTAGTAAACTGAGTTCAAGGCGATTGCAATGTAACAATCATTTCAAGGCATTTAGATGCTACTTCAAGTAATAAACTTCTGGTTCAAAAAAATGAAACCTTTAAGCAATTACCGTGAGGCCCGTACATATCTCATCGGATCCACAACCTTACCATTTTTATGTACTTCGAAGTGCACATGCGGACCAGTTGAGCGCCCGGTTGAGCCCATCCGCGCAATAGTCTCGCCTTTTTTAACCGCGTCACCTATTTTAACTTCAACTAAGTCGTTATGACCATACCGCGTGACATAACCATTGCCGTGATTAATTTCCACAAGATTACCGTAGCCGTAACGTTTACCAGCCCACGTTACAACCCCTGACGCAACTGCAATTACCTCAGAGCCCTGCTTACCAGCGAGGTCGATTCCATCATGGCGCGCTCGACGACCATTAAATGGGTCTGTACGGTATCCAAAATATGATGATATCCAACCACGCTTAATCGGTCGTCCTGCAGGGTAAACTTCATCGTGCAATTCACGATTCATAATCATGCTTTCCAACACGCTTAATTGAAGTGAGCTGTGATCCATTCTTTTCGATAATTCATCAAGGGTTACCAGAAAATCAGGGACTGACATCGTCTCTCCCCTTTCGCCACCTTTTTTCTCAGGCCCGCCCTGAGCAGGTTCGTTTTCAAAATCAAACTCCCCTTTTTCAAGCTTGGCTTTTTCAATAAGTCGCTGCCCGAGCGCATCAAGGCGTATAACATGCGATTTAACCTCACCCAACCTCACGGCTAGTGCATTCATGTTTTCTTCTGAATTACGCTGGATTTCAATCAGAGATTTCTGATAGTTATTCAATTCTTTTTGCATTACCATGACCATTACGTCAGGCTCTGCTTCCTGACTGCCGTGTTGCATGCCATAATAGAACACCGCACTAAGCAAGGCAGAAAAAACGGCAAAAATCATCAACCGCTGGACTACACCAATGTGTAACCTGGTTGTTTTCCCCGTGCGATTTGTAATTAATATATGACTCATTAGTAAACTGTTTCCTTGTACTTTCTATATCGTCACATTAAAATTATTCTTAAGAGATTACCGTGAAGAAACACCCAGCACCACTTGCAAAATTTCTCTCCAGCAAATCAAAAAATATGGCGCCATTAATCGCTGAAGCAAAGCGATTAATGCAAATAAAAATCATATTAAATCAATCGCTTGATCATGAGCTCTCAAAGCACATTCAAGTATCTCGTTTAGAAAACAACCAGCTTCGTCTTATGGTCGACTCACCTGCCTGGGCGACCCGCCTGCGTTACAAACAAGCAGATATTATAAACTGCTTTCAAAATTACGCCATCAGCAAAATAGTAAAATCTATTCACATTAAAATCAGCCCAGACGATGTCGCTCAGAAAAAAAACAAACCAAAAATAAACAACATCAGCTTATCAGTAGAATCTGCAGATCAAATGCTGGAGGAAATTGAAGCAATTTCAGACTCAAGCCTAAAAGACGCGCTCACCAGAATCACTCGACACGCAAAGTAACTGAGCGAAGAGCGCAATAACTCCCACATTAAAGACATCGCACATCCAGAATAATTCAATAAAACGAGTCGACGACGTAATAATACCCAATATAATCAATAGGGTACTTAGCTTAATATAGACCTAGTACTTATCAAAGAGGCTACTGAAAACTCGAGGGCCCCTGCAATGCAGGAGTAATTAGGGAGTCACAAAGAAAGTTTTGAAAATATCTATTAAACAGCCGCTATAGGCTGGATATATGAAATTGGTACGTGCTCTTCATCATCAAACGTAACCAATTCCCAACAATCTTCATTCGCCAACAATGCACAAAGCAATTTATTGTTCAGCGCATGACCAGATTTATGGCCACTAAATTCCCCGATCAAACTATGACCAAGCAAATATAAATCACCAATAGCATCAAGGACTTTGTGACGTACAAATTCATCTTCATACCGTAAACCATCTGCATTTAGAACACGATAATCATCAACAACGACCGCATTATCCATACTTCCACCCAATGCCAAATTGTTTTCACGCAACACCTCAATATCACGAGTGAAACCAAAGGTACGGGCTCGGCTGACTTCACGTACAAATGACGTTGTTGAAAAATCAACTTTTGTACGTTGGGTGCTACTGTTAAAGACAGGATGGTCGAAATCAATACTAAATGAGACTTTAAATCCATTAAATGGCTCAAAACGCGCCCATTTATCGCCATCTTCCACCTTAATCGGTTTTTTTATCCGAATATAGGATTTAGGCACATTTTGCTCTTCGATTCCCGCTGACTGAATAAGGAAAACAAAAGGGCCAGCACTTCCATCCATAATAGGCACTTCGGGCGCACTTAAATCGACATATGCGTTATCAATACCAAGGCCGGCAAAAGCAGAAAGCAAATGCTCGACAGTTGAAACACGTACACCATCTTTAATCAACGTAGTCGACAGGCGTGTATCGCCCACGTTTTCTGGTCGTGCTTCAATCAATACAGGTTCGGCAAGGTCTGTCCGACGAAATACAATACCCGTATCTGGCGCTGCGGGACGCATTGAGACATATACTTTTTCGCCCGTATGCAAGCCAACACCTGTGGCACGTATCGTATTTTTTAGTGTTCTTTGATTCGTCATATTTTTACCTTACGCCTGATTGATCCTTAAGCAGGATCGAATGGCGGAGATGTTACCACAATGATCTTACCGTTCCTAGAACTGCGTCACAATACTCTTTATTATATTACTTTAAAACCTAAATGACGGTTAATCAGCTTGTCGGCGCAAAAATGCCGGAATATCCAGATAATCCATATCTGGCGATTCTGTAACTGCCGCGGTTGCATATCGATCATTCACAACCTGGTTACGCATAACTGTCGGACGCTCCAGGGCATTATAATCGACCTGTCCATCGTTTTTCTTAACTAAAGTTACGGGCTGTGGTGAAATTTGCGCAACTCCATCACCAATACCTGTTGCAACAACCGTTACTCGCAGTTCACCGTTCATATTAGGATCGATTACTGTACCAACCACCACTGTAGCGTTTTCGGAGGCAAATTCTTTAACCGTATTTCCAACTTCTTCGAACTCGCCGATAGTCATGTCAAGTCCTGCTGTAACATTGACCAGTATTCCTCTAGCGCCGGCAAGATTAACATCTTCCAGCAACGGACTGGCAATCGCCATCTCAGCAGCTTCGCGCGCTCGATCTTCACCTTGCGCTGAACCCGAACCCATCATCGCCAAGCCCATTTCTGACATGACTGTTTTCACGTCGGCAAAATCGACATTTATCAGGCCAGGACGAGTAATCAACTCGGCAATACCTTGCGTTGCATTAAGCAGAATATTATTTGCCGCTTCAAAAGCATCCAACAATGTAACGTGCTTCCCGAGAACCGTTAACAGCTTCGCATTTGGAATGGTAATAAGTGAATCAACATACTGACTCAACTCTTGAATACCTGCTTCGGCTATCTGCGCTCGCTTTTTACCTTCAAAAGGAAAAGGTTTCGTTACAACTGCAACAGTTAAGATACCCAGTTCCTTTGCTGCTTTGGCAACAACAGGTGCACCACCCGTGCCCGTTCCTCCACCCATACCGGCAGTGATAAAAACCATGTCTGCGCCGGCAAGCACTTCTTTTATACGATCGTGGTCTTCAATTGCCGCCTGCCGACCAATATCTGGGTTTGCACCGGCACCGAGTCCGCGTGTTACGTCGGCACCTAATTGCAATACTGTTTTTGCCGACGAATTTTTTAACGCCTGCGCATCTGTATTTGCAACAATAAAATCCACACCTTCAATACTCGCAGTCAGCATGTGCTCAACGGCATTTCCGCCACCGCCACCAACACCAACTACTTTGATAACCGCATTTTGTGTATCGGTATCCATCATCTCAAACATTTTACTCTCTCCTTACGCCCAACAAATAAACTAACAAAAAACGCCTTTGTAATACTTTCCTGCACTACTACGTAATTAGAAATTACTTTTAAACCAGGCTCTCATTCTCGCCCATAAATTATCTGAACTACCATCAACAAACTTTCTATCGTGTGCTTTTTGATCCTGATGTTCATGCCCATATAACAATAAACCAACACCAGTTGCATAAATCGGGTTATGAATAACATCTTCCATGCCTATTACAAATTGAGGACACCCCAATCTGACAGGCATATGAAAAACTTCCTCAGCCAATTCAACAACACCCTCAACTTTTGAACTGCCACCGGTTAAAACGATTCCAGCCGCAACCATATCCTCCATACCTGCTCGACGAAGTTCGGCCTGAATCAATGCGAATAATTCTTCGTAACGTGGCTCAACAACTTCCGCCAAAGTCTGCCTCGCTAATCTTCGTGGTGGTCGATCTCCAACACTTGGTACCTCGATACTATCGTCAGGACTTGCCATTGGCGTCAAAGCGCAAGCATACTTAATTTTGATTTCTTCTGCGTATTGCGACGGTGTACGTAATGCAACTGCAATATCACTAGTGACCTGATCACCGGCGATAGGAATAACGGCTGTGTGACGAATAGCCCCATCAATAAACACTGCAATATCAGTTGTGCCACCACCAATATCAACAACACAAACCCCTAATTCTTTTTCATCTTCAGTTAGTACCGAATAACTGGAGGCTAACTGCTCCAGTATTACATCATTCACTGTTAAACCGCATCGCTGAATACATTTAATAATATTTTGTGCCGCACTAACCGCACCTGTCACCATGTGTACTTTTGCTTCAAGACGTACACCTGACATACCTACCGGCTCTTTAATGCTGTCCTGATTATCGATAATAAATTCTTGTGGAATTACGTGCAGTATTTTTTGGTCAGCCGGTATAGCCACAGCTCTAGCGGCATCAATAACTCTTGCAACATCTGCTGCAGTCACTTCCTGATCTTTGATCGCAACAATACCATGCGAGTTCAAGCTTTTAATGTGACTACCTGCAATACCAGCATACACCGAATTAATCTGACAGCCAGACATTAGCTCAGCTTCTTCTATCGCCCGCTTTATAGACTGCACCGTCGATTCAATATTAACAACCACGCCCTTTTTCAAGCCACGCGAACTATGTGAGCCCAGCCCAATAATTTCAACCACATCATCAGCATTGACTTCGCAAACTATCGCAACAACCTTGGACGTACCAATATCCAATCCTACGATAATATTTCTGTCTGAGTTCTTTGTCATACTTTAGTCACTTGCTGCTTGTTAGTTGTTTGAACTGAGACCTGCTTTAACTTATGTTTCCACTTTACCGCAAAGCCGTTGGTGTACCTTAAATCAACCCCTTCGATTTTTTGTACTTTTTCTGCCAGGTTTTGTTCATAGGCCTTGATAAATCTTCCCAACCTTTTCTCAGTATTCACTCTACCCAATTTAACTTCCAGCTCATTTGACAGAAACAAGGTTTGAGATTTTCGTCGGTCAAAAATAAACTGACGAATCCTCACACCTGTTTCGCCCAGTATTTCTTCATAAACCCGATAAGCCGTGATTGCTTCCTGCTCATATTCACTTGCAACTGCAAACAACGGTAAAATATTTTTAAAATGTGTTGCATTTGTTGAGAAAACTCTGCCTTTATCATTCAGCAGCCCTTTGTCCTTTAAAATAGCAACTGCCTTGTTCTCGCGAATTTCAATATTGATTTTATCCGGCCACACACGATGAACCCAAATCTGTTCCACCCATGGCAAGGCGTAAAATTTTTGATAAAGATTTTCGACACTCAATGTGAAAAAATTACCTGACACCCCATCAACAATTAAGCTATGCAATTCCTGCGCTGAAATTTGATCAAATTCACCAGAAATACTTATTTCTTTTATAGGCAATACATTTTCCTGTGAAATTGCTTTATAACCACCGAACAACGAGCCGCAGAATGCAACAACCCAGAGAAAATTCACGAGAAATTTTTTCGCCGAATCTTTTTCTACCGCAATGTTTTCCTGCTTTACAGTCACACTTATATTCCCTATTTACAACTTGTATCAAGAATTTTCAAAACCAGCGTTTTAAAACTATTCCCCGCTTGCTTCGCTGCCATAGGCACAAGACTATGATCAGTCATTCCCGGCAATGTATTAACTTCGATAAGAAATGCATCCCCAGACGCATCAACCATCAGATCCACCCGCCCCCAACCAGTAGCGCCCACTGCATCAAATGCTTTTTTAGCCAATTGCTGCAATTTTATTTCTGTTTCTTTTTCTAATCCACATGGACAATGATATTGAGTTGCATCAGAGATATATTTTGCTTCAAAATCATAAAATGTATTACTTGTTTCAAGCTTGATTAGTGGTAACGATTCCCCTGCAACAATTGCTGCCGTGTATTCATCACCTTCCACCCATTTTTCCGTCAAAACATCGTCATCATATTGCAGCGCAAAATCCATCGCAGGCTTCATCTCTGACAACTGTGACACTTTACTCATTCCAATACTGGAACCTTCTTTAAAAGGTTTGACAATAAGTGGCAACCCCAGTTTATTTACAACTTCATCGGGAGATGTATCTGCATTTACAACAACAAATTCCGGTGTGGGCAAACCATTGGCTAACCAAATTTCCTTGGTTCGTAATTTATCCATACCGATTGCAGATGCAAGCACACCACTTCCGGTATAGGGTAAATCAAGTAATTCAAGCGCCCCTTGCATAACGCCATCTTCACCGTTTCTACCGTGCAGCATGTTGAAAACGCGATCATACTTACCGCTAATTAACTGCTGAATGATATCTTTTCCAACATCAACTTTATGTGCGTCGACACCACCGGACAATAACGCCTCCAATACTGCGCTGCCACTTTTGAGCGATATCTCCCGCTCAGCGGATAAACCACCCATTAACACTGCGACTTTACCGTATTTTTTGTTGTTTTCGTTTATCTCATTCATAAAACTTCACCGATCACATGCGCCTCTTGCACTAGTCTCACGCCATGTTGTTGCTCAACACTTGTGCGTACAACATCAATTAATTGCTCAATATCTGCAGCTGTCGCGTTACCCGTATTTACGATAAAATTGGCATGTTTTTCAGACACACGTGCACCGCCAATAGTCATTCCTTTTAATCCAGACGTCTCAATCAGTCTTGCGGCATAATCATTCTCGGGATTACGAAATACCGAACCACAACTCGGTTGATTTGTTGGTTGCGAACCATTTCTTTTCTCCAGAAGCACCTTAATACCTGCTAATGATTTTTCTCCATCACCTTTAGTTAATTTGAATCTAGCAGCAACAAACCATTCGTCATCAAGTCCTACCACACTACGGTATGAGACTTTATACTCACCTGGATAACGATGATGCAAATTGCCGCCACGATCAATTGTTTCCACAGACTCAATTCTATCCCAGGTTTCTCCACCAAAAGCACCCGCATTCATTTTAAGAGCACCGCCGATTGTGCCTGGAATTCCCGATAGAAACTCAGCGCTGACCAGATCATTTTTTGCCGAAAAACGTGATACTTTAGGGCATGCCACACCCGCTTCAGCTCTCACAATATTCTCATCCAGTATACTTATCCCGTTAAGCAAACCACTTGTCATGATGACGGTGCCTCTTATTCCACCATCACGCACCAACAAATTACTGCCGAGGCCAACCCAATAAATTGGATTATCACTTTTCCAGTTTTTTAGAAAAACAGAAAGGTCCGCAATATCTTTTGGCTTGAAGTAACAATCAGCTTGCCCACCAACCCGCCACGAGGTGTGTTTACTCATGGGCTCGTTATATAACAATTCACCTTTAACTGAGTTAGACAGCTGAATTAATTTATCACTTTCTTTCGGTAATTTTGGCATTGTCATAGCTAACACACTACTCACGATACGACCTGATCACGGATATTTAATGCAGGAGAAAATAAATCCTCCAACATTCCCGGCACTGTACCAACATCACCAGCACCCAGCGTTAACAAAATATCACCATCTTCAATCATATTTACGAGCATGGCTGGCAACTCATCTATTTTTTCGACAAAAACCGGGTCGTTTTTCCCCCTAATTCTCACCGCTCGCGTGAGTGAGCGCCCATCAGCTTCTGGTATTTTCTCTTCACCTGCCGAGAAAACTTCAGTTAATAACAATACGTCCGGCTCAATTAGTATATTGGCAAAATCTTCAAACAAATCCCGCGTTCGCGTATAACGATGAGGCTGGAAAATAACTACCATACGCCTACCAGGCCAGCTATCGCGGATAGTCTTGAACATACTTTTGACTTCTATTGGATGATGACCATAATCATCCACCAATAATACTGTCTTGTTTTCTATTTTCAGGTCACCATAAACCTGAAACCGACGACCAATGCCGGAAAAACTCACAAGCGCATCCAATATAGACTGGTCATCAACACCGACTTGATTTGCAACAACAATTGCCGCCATCGCATTTTGAATATTGTGATCACCCGGCATATTCATTTTTACTTGTAGCCAGTCTTTTTTAAACGGGGATGACATCGAAAAACTACAGGTGGCACCGTTATACTTAACATTTGTTACTCGGAAATCCGCTTTTTCACTGAAGCCATAGGTTTTAAACGGCCGTGAAACCTCAGGTAAAATATCATTCACCGTTTCATCATCAATGCATAACACTGCCAATCCATAAAAAGGCAAATGATGTAAAAACTCAACAAACGTCTGTTTTAATTTTTCAAAGTCACCGTCATAGGTGTCCATGTGATCTGCATCAATGTTAGTAACAATCGATATCATTGGCTGCAAAAACAAAAACGATGCATCAGATTCATCTGCTTCGGCAACAAGATATCGACTTTCGCCTAATCGAGCATTTGTTCCTGCACTATTTAACTTACCACCGATAACAAATGTAGGATCTAATCCACCTTCACCTAATACACTGGCAACTAAACTAGTTGTAGTTGTTTTTCCGTGAGTCCCGGCTACGGCAATCCCGTAACGAAACCGCATTAATTCCGCCAGCATGGCAGCACGGGGAACAACAGGAATTCGATTGTTTTTTGCTTCAATGACTTCGGGATTGGTATCCGATACCGCACTTGATACCACGATCACATCCGCGTTACTTACATTTATTGCCTTATGGCCTATAACTATTATTGCACCCAATGATTTCAGGTGTTTAATAACAGCATTTTCCTTGATATCAGATCCACTAATTGTAAAACCGAGATTCAGAAGCACCTCGGCGATACCACTCATTCCGACACCACCGATACCAACAAAGTGCACCAGTCTGGACTTTCCCAATTCTCTGGCGGTTTTATCATTTGCAAACATTCGCTCAAACATTGGCAACCTCGTAACAATGTTTTAATACCTGGTCAACCGAATCAACTTGCCTCACAGAAAATGCAGCTTCCGCCATCGCTAAAACATTCGACCGATTCTGCGTTAAATCTGATAATTCTTTCTTCAAACTTTCAATACTCAATTTGTGTTGTGGCAGTAATTTCGCCGCGCCTACGTCAACCAGAAAACTGGCATTTTTTGTTTGATGATCATCCACCGCATGTGGAAATGGAACCAGAATTGACCCCACACCTACTGCCGCCAATTCAGATACTGTTAAAGCACCTGCTCGACATAAAACAATATCCGCCCAGGCATAAGCTTCCGCCATGTCATCAATAAAAGGGGCAACGCGTGCCGCCGCTACAACATCGTCACCTGCTTTTTTATAAGCAGATTGTGTTTCTTCAAATAACTTTTTCCCGGTTTGGTGCCAAACGTCTAATTTGACTTCACCATCAAATGCTTTAATCACTTCCGGCATAAGCAAATTTATTGCTCTTGCACCTAGACTTCCACCAACGACAAGTAAACGTAGAGTGCTTTTTTCTCTATCAGCAAATCGTTCGGCTGGACTTTTTTTCTTAAACAATTCTTCACGCACTGGATTCCCTATCGCTATCGCATTCAACGAAGGAGAAAACGCGCCGGGAAAAGCTTCAAGCACTCGCTTAGACAAATTAGCCAACAGCCGATTGGTTAATCCTGGTATTGCATTTTGCTCATGGATAACAACAGGTTTTTGTAACAACCACGCCATAAAGCCACCCGGACCAGTAACGAACCCTCCCATTCCAATAACAACATCAGGTTTACGTTTTCTAATTACCGCTGCGGCCTGCAAACCTGCGAACAATAACTTAATAGGAGCCAGCGTCCAACCAGCCAAACCATTACCACGCAAGCCACGAATTCTAATCCAGTCAATCTCAAATCCGGCTTTTGGTACAACATCAGCTTCAAGCCCATTTTGTGTACCTAACCAGGTAACTTCTACACCTTTGTTTTTTAGTGCCTGCGCAACTGCAAGTGCTGGAAATACGTGCCCACCAGTTCCACCAGCCATAATAAGAACGCGATTTAACATGTCGCTCTGCGCTCCTTGGCTACTTCTGAATATTGAAAACGCAACTCATAATCTGCGCGCATTAATAATGCAATTGCAATGAGGGACATTACAATACTACTTCCGCCATAACTCATTAATGGTAAAGTTAAACCTTTGGTCGGTAGCACTCCCATATTTACGCCGATATTGACATAAGCCTGAAACACCAACCAACAACCAACACCATAAGCAATAAAAGCAGCGAAATGTTGATCACATTTTTGTGCTGCGCGACCAATAAACAAGGCACGCCATGCAATACCGGTATAAAGCACAATAATAGTGAGCGCACCCATTACCCCGAGTTCTTCAGCAATCACTGCAAATAAGAAATCGGTATGAGCCTCTGGCAAATAAAATAACTTTTGAACGCTTTCTCCCAAGCCAACACCGAACCATTCACCACGACCAAATGCAATAAGTGACTGACTCAACTGAAATCCACTATTAAACGGATCATCCCAGGGATTGATAAATGCGGTGAGTCTCACTAAACGATAAGGCGAAGTGTAAGCCAGCAAGAAAAACCCCGCGGCCGCGACCGCGAGTAAAAATAAAAAAACCTTAACTCGAACACCCGCCAGTAAAAGCATGCTCAGACCCGTAGCAAAAATAACAACTGTTGCTCCGAGATCCGGCTCAAACAATAACAAAGTAGCAACAACACTTAGTATAACCATCGGCAATATAACGGCACGAGATGATTGCATCAAAGACTCTCTGTGCTTGCTCAAATATCCCGCCAAAAAGACAATCATTAATATTTTTACAATTTCTGACACCTGAACATTAAAACTACCCATGCGAATCCACCGAGCACTGCCATTTACAACTTGCCCTACGCCGGGAATCAACACTATTACTAATAGTAAAATCCCAAGTACCAGCAACATTGGCCGGAGTGTATCCCATGTCTTTAACGGCAGTCGCCAGATCAAATAACCACAACTCAACCCTATCGCTATAAAAAACAATTGCCGCTGAGAGTAATAAAATGGATCACCAAACGTGTTATCCGCAGCAGTGATTGATGCAGATGTCATCATAACCAAACCGATAACCAACAAAGCAAGTGAACATAAGAAAATAACCGGATCAACAGATAGACGTTCAGCACTACGTCGCTCGCCGAATTTGTTAAATCCAATATTTAGTTGAACGGGCTTAGTTAACATTGTCTTTAAGCCCCTTTACTGCTTGCATAAATACAGCGCCACGGTGCTCATAGCTATCAAACATGTCAAAACTGGCACAGGCAGGAGAT
>JAOTSL010000219.1 GCA_029864945.1 Gammaproteobacteria bacterium | reverse complement strand
TTTGTGATCCTGCGTAATTTACGCCGTCGATATAAAGTTACCTGAAATGATGATTGTGAAGTTTGTGATAACTCAGATGGTGCGGTAAATGCGGCACTTCCATGTAAAATTAAAAGATCATTTACGCGAAACTCGATTATTTAGTAGTCGGGTGATTTTCTCAGGTTTGGCTGTTTGTGTTTTATTGCTCATTTTGATTTCTCGTATGATTTATCTTCAGGTGCTTAGTCACGATCATTACACGACTCTTTCGCAAAATAATCGGGTCAGCATTGTTTCTATTCCACCACCACGAGGTTTGATTTTTGACCGGAATGGAAATGTGCTGGCAGAAAATCTACCGTCTTTTACGCTTGAACTTATTCCTGAGCAAATTGACGACGTTGATATTTTACTGGAAGAGCTTCAGTCGATAATTAAGATTAAAGAATCAGATATAACGCGGTTTCGTAAAGTCTTAAAACGAAATCGCGCGTTTAAATCACTGCCACTGAAGTTTCGTTTGAATGAAGAAGAAGTTGCTCGCTTATCCGTACGTCAACATCAACTGCCGGGTGTTGAAATCAAGGCAGTATTGATGCGTCATTATCCCCATGGGAGTGTTGGTGTGCATGCTTTGGGGTATGTTGGTCGAATTAATGAAAAAGAACTCAAAGGACTCAATACCGACTATGTTGGAACGACGCATATCGGAAAAAATGGTATCGAGCGATATTATGAAGAAGAATTGCATGGCAAGGTTGGTTTTCGGAAGATAGAGTCTAATGCGCGCGGTCGAGTTTTGCGTGTGCTAGAAGAGCAGCCACCGGTACCTGGAAAAAACATTTATCTCACAATTGACCTGAAAGTTCAGGAGGCCGCTGAAAAAGCGCTAGATAATAGACGTGGTGCAGTGGTGGCCATTGATCCTCAAACTGGTGAAATAATAGCGCTGGCCAGTATGCCTGTATTTGACCCCAATCCTTTCGTCAATGGAATTGAATATAAAGCCTATCGAGCTTTAGCTGATTCAATTGATCAGCCTTTGTTTAATCGTGCGGTTAAGGGGCGCTATCCCCCTGGATCAACGATGAAACCTTTCGTTGGATTGGCCGGAATGGAATACGATGTTGTGCATGGCTCAAGCAAGATAAATTGCGAAGGTTTTTTTCAATTAAAAAATGATGAGCATAAGTATCGCGATTGGAAGCGAACGGGTCACGGGAATATGACATTGCTTGCTGCAATCAGGGAATCATGTGATGTGTATTTCTATGAGCTTGCGCTTGAATTGGGTATTGATCGTATTTACGCATTTAACAAACAATTTGAATTTGGAAAACGGAGCGGTATTGATATTCCTGGTGAAACCAGGGGGATATTGCCCTCGCGGGAATGGAAGCGAAAGGCAAAACATGAAAGCTGGTATCCGGGTGAAACTTTAATAACCGGCATAGGGCAGGGCTTTAATGTTATGTCACCTCTTCAACTTGCTTACTCAACGGGAATATTGGCGAATTACGGTCTCAAAATCCGGCCCCATTTAGCTTATGCGTTACAGGAATCAGAGCACCAAGAGATGCAATATTTCGAGCCCGAAGTTCTTGGTGTTGTACCTAAAGTCAAAAAAAGTAACTGGGACTATATGGTCACAAGTATGCTGCGCGTTGTGCACAGTAATCGCGGGACTGCACGAAAAATAAGCATTGGTGCTAAGTATAAAATTGCTGGTAAAACAGGCACCGCGCAAGTTTACGGTATAAAGCAGAATGAACTATACGACCAGGAAAACCTGGAGGATCATTTGCGCGATCATGCATTGTTTGTTGCGTACGCGCCGGTGGAAAATCCCCGGATTGCAATATCTGTTATCGTAGAAAATGGCGAAAGTGGCGGAGGCGTTGCGGCTCCGATTGCACGGAAAGTGATGGACGCCCATTTGTTAGGGCGGCCCAGATAAAAACATGAGAGCTTGTTAAATGGCACAATCAAGACTATCAATCGGGTTGGAAAACTCCCCTCAGCAAGGAACGTCTGGTTTTTTTCGTGACCTGCATATTGATTGGCCCTTAATGACGGGTTTAATTGCGTTATCAATTTTTGGATTGATTGTTTTGTATAGCGCTAGCGGTGAAAACTGGGCAATGGTCAGTCGGCAAATGGTCTGGATGAGTATTGCTTTCTTGATAATGTTTTTTGTTGCACAAATTCCACCTCATACTATTCAGTACTGGACTCCCTGGGTTTTTGGATTAGGGGTGCTTCTTCTCGTCGCCGTATTATTGTTTGGTGATGTAGGAAAAGGAGCGCAACGTTGGTTGAACCTGGGTTTGGTTCGCGTGCAGCCATCAGAAATAATGAAATTTGCTTGCCCGATGATGATTGCCTGGTATATGGCAGACAAATCATTACCTCCAGCATTTAGTCGAATATTAATTGCACTTTTAATTTTAGCAGTACCTGTTGCGTTAATCGCCAAGCAGCCAGATCTGGGAACATCTATCTTGGTTGCAAGTGCAGGTATATTTGTGATTTTGTTTACCGGTATTAGCTGGTTACTGATTGGTGGTTTTATTGCTGCTGTTGCAGCGGCTGCGCCGGTTGTCTGGTTTTATTATATGCACGGTTACCAGCGACAGCGTGTACTCACTTTTTTAAACCCAGAAAGTGACCCACTGGGGTCTGGGTATCATATTATTCAATCAAAAATTGCCATTGGCTCTGGTGGTTTATACGGAAAAGGTTGGTTGAACGGCACGCAATCACAGCTGGATTTTTTACCAGAGCGTTCTACGGACTTTATTTTTGCCGTATTTGCAGAAGAATTTGGGCTAGTAGGTGTGCTTGTGTTGTTAAGTCTGTATCTTTATATTGTTGTGCGCGGGCTTGTTATCGCACATGAGGCGCAAAGTACGTTTGCACGTTTGCTGGCTGGCAGCCTTGTACTGACCTTTATGGTTTATGTTGTTGTCAATATTGGTATGGTAAGTGGTTTAATGCCTGTTGTCGGAGTACCGTTACCTTTAGTGAGTTACGGCGGAACGTCTATGGTTACGTTGATGATTGCGTTTGGTATATTGATGTCTATTCAAACGCACCGAAAACTACTAACATCCTAAGTAACTGCAGAGCATTCACTTTCAAATATAGGGAAAAATTGTGTTTAAAATTAAGATTGTTTGTTTGGTTGCGCTGATAACTTTTGTTTCGTCAGTGTCTGTTTTCGCAAGTGAAAAATCGTTAAATCAAAATCCTATTATTATCGACTTTATCGATCAGATGGTGAAGAAGGATAAGTTTGATCGAAAAGAACTGGTCACCTTGTTTGATGAAATAGAAACAAAGCCTGAAATCATCGGTAAGATGAATCGCCCAGCAGAGGCCTGGCCCTGGCATCGGTATCGAAATATTTTTTTAAAGCAGGAGCGCATTGATCAAGGCGTGGCATTCTGGAACGAATACGAAGCTTTGCTGCTAAAAGCAGAAAAGGAACTTGGCGTAGATGCGCAAGTTATTGTGGGGATTCTTGGTGTTGAAACACGTTTTGGTCGGAAGACGGGGGGGTATCGTGTTGTTGATGCTTTAACCACTATTGTTGTTGATTACCCAAGGCGCAGTAAATATTTCAAAAAAGAATTAAGACACGTGTTGCTATTGGCTCGTGAAGAAAAAATAAATCCGCTGGAGTTTAACGGGTCTTATGCTGGCGCGATGGGCAAAGCGCAATTTATGCCCAGTAGTTATCGTAGTTATGCCATTGATTTTGATAAAGATGGTCACCGTGATTTGATTGGTAATACAGCAGATGCGATAGGTAGTATTGCAAATTATTTGAAAATACATGGCTGGAAGTTTCAGCAGCCAGTTACTGTTCGTGCAACAGTGTCTGGTGATAAATATAAAAAATACGTAGCGAAAGGCATGAAGCCAAAAGTGAAAATAGCGGATATCCGAAAGTATGGGGTGAAAATACAAGCTAATCCCTCTGCTAATGAGCGGGCGTCTTTAATTGAGTTGGAACAAAAAGAGTCAAAGGAATATTGGGTAGGCCTGAATAATTTTTATGCAATAACACGCTATAATCATAGCAATCTATACGCAATGGCGGTGTTTCAGTTGTCGGAAGAAATAAAAGCGCAGCGTAAAATACAAAATAACTTGGATGCTCAGTAAGTAATCTTGATTAACATGAGCTGAGCATGAAACTATTCCACCTTCTTGCTGATCATACTAGGAGCCTGTCCGAGAATGGAAACCGTAGCGAAGAAAAGTTATTTTAGAGCAGATTTTTCGTTCATTTGAGGCGAATAGTCATTCTATTTAACGAAAATGAACGGAAAATATGGTCAAAATAATTTTTTTGCAGCAGGTTTTCCATTCTCGGACAGGCTCCTAGGAGGTTGGCGGCTTAACCGTTTGCAGTAAAACAGTGTTAAGTCCGACAGCTCTTAGTCTGAATTGAGGTAGAATAAGGTTGTTATGAAAGTCATCAATAAATTAGTACTCGTTATTCCTCTTCTACTGCTCGGTATTGTCACCGGGTGTACCACAACAGGCCCAAGAGATGGTGCGCCTAATATAAAATCAATTGATCTTGATGGTATTCCCAATGCTGTGCCGAGAAATGAGCCTCTTAGTAGGTACGGTAATCCGGTCAAATATGCACTTCGTGGTAAAACCTATTATGTTAGAGAGAGCAGTGAAGGTTATATAAAAAGAGGTAAAGCGTCGTGGTATGGTACCAAGTTTCAGGGAAGGCTGACTTCAAGTCGCGTCCCCTATGACATGTTTAAAATGACAGCTGCGCATAAAACATTACCGCTACCTAGCTATGTAGAAGTAGAAAACCTCGATAATGGTAAGAAAATTATTGTTAAAGTAAATGACCGTGGCCCATTTCATGCTGGTAGAATAATCGACTTGTCGTATGTTGCTGCGTTAAAGCTGGGTATTGTTAAAACGGGTACGGGGAATGTCGAAGTTCGGGCGATAACCCCTCGTAAAACAAATTTAGCAAAATCAGATTTGTCGGAGAGTGCTCCTGTCTTTGTTCAAGTTGGTGCATTTTCCGATATGGAAAATGCGGAGAGAATGCAAATAAAGTTAGCTCAGTCAGAAATAACGAGTGATATACATAAATTGGTTATAAATGCACACAAACATATCTACCGGGTGCGCGTTGGTCCACTTAAAAAGCAGGATGAAGTAGGAAAACTACTTGGTGACCTGGAAAGTATTGGTGTAGCAGATGCAAAAGTTTTTACAGATAACGGGGAATAATAAAATCACATTGAGAAAGCTGAAAAGCCTATTTTTATTACTGATAATATCAGTTCTTTCATGCAACTCGTCTTTTGCGATAGAGCCTCAGGCGCCTAAGTTGGTTGCTAGTTCTTATATATTAATCGATTTTAATAGCAATAAAGTCATCGCAGAAAA
>JAOTSL010000218.1 GCA_029864945.1 Gammaproteobacteria bacterium | reverse complement strand
AACAAGAACAGCTTACAACGCCGTTATTATCCGTAATATGGCTGATGGCAGCACACCACCGTCGGTCAGCACGATGAACTTGTCAGAATTGAATTTATTAAATGCCAACATCGATCAAACGTTTAATACGGATTTATTTACTTACAGCGCGACCGTATCTAACTCGGTTACCGATTTAACATTACTGCCATTGGCCGTGGATGTGAATGCGACGGTTGTTGTAGGAAGTAATACTGTCTTTGCCGGTGACTCCGTCACTGTGCCATTGGTCGTGGGTGATAATCAGATAACTATTATGGTCATTGCCGCCGACGGTTCCGGCCGTCAAGAATATAATATTTACGTGCTTCGTGAGGCGCGCACCAATGCGGACTTAAGTAACATTACATTATCATCAGGTTCCCTGGGTAGCTTTTCAAGCGGTACAACCAATTACAATGTCAGCGTCGATAAAACGGTGGCAACGCTCGATATTATGCCTTTTGTTGTCGACAGTGGTTCTATTGTGAAAATGAACGGTCAACAAATCGACCTGAGTACCGGCATGAATATGGACTTGGCAGTGGGCAGTAATTTAGTCACTATCGAAGTTATTGCACAGGATAAGTCAACAGTAAAAACCTATACTCTGAACGTGAATCGCGTGAGTAGCGGTACTGACGGTAGTGGCTCTGTTGATTTATCATCACTGAGCTTGTCATCGGGTTCACTTGACCAAGTGTTTAACGCGGGTGTGAACACCTACAGTCAAACCGTGCCTAACAGCACAAGTTCGGTGAGCGTCACCGCAACGGCTGCCGACCCACTTTCCACGATTAAAGTGAATGGCTCAACGGTACCTGCCGGTGCAACTTCGATTGCACAGTCGCTGGTTGTTGGTGGTAATAACGTGGTGATCGTTGTAACAAGTCCCGATGGTTTGAGTTCAAAAACCTATGCGGTAGTTGTCATGCGTGAAGGTTCAGTAAGCACTCTCCTTACCTCGTTAGATGTCTCTTCGGGTGCGTTAACGCCCGCCTTTAGTCCGTCTATTACAACTTATACTCAAACAGTTTCAAATGCCGTTAATACGCTCACCGTATTACCAACAGCAGATGCTAACTCCACAATCACGGTTAATAATGCACAAGTAGTATCAGGTCAATCGAGTAACAGTATTGCGCTTGGCGCAGGTGATACTGCTGTCGCGGTAACCGTTACGGCTGCTGATGGCACTAGCACGACTTACAACTTAACCGTCACCAAACAAGTGAGCAGTGATGCTAGCTTGTCCGGTTTGACGACGTCACAAGGGGCGTTAAATGAAACATTTAACAGCTCACTAACAAGCTTCACCAAAACAGTGGGCGGTGTTGTCAGTGCCATTAGTTTAACGCCAACAGCGAGCGACCCAAGTTCAATCATAAGCGTGAATAATGTCGCTCTTGCATCAGGCCAGACGAGTGCCAATATCCCGCTGGCAATGGGTGTTAATGTAATCAGTGTGACCGTTGTTGCGGCAAACGCCACGTTTAAAAGTTATATTGTGGCAGTGACACGTACTGACAGTAAAGATGCCGCGTTACAGGATTTTACTGCCTCTACTGGTACGTTTAGTTATCCTTTTGCCGCAGGCACTTCCGCTTATTATCAAACGGTATCGATGGCCGTTGATTACATCTCCGTGACGCCAACCACAAACCATGCAGGGGCGACAGTGACGGTGAATGGCATGCCTGTTATTTCCGGCACCCCGAGTGCGATGATTCCGGTTGTTGCGGGCATTGATAATTTTATTACGACAGTTGTGACTGCTCAGGATACGTCAATAACGAAAACGTATTATTTAGTGGTCACAAAGTTAAAAGGCACAAATGCCGATTTGGCTGAGCTGTCACTGCCAGGTGGTTTCTCGCCTGCTTTTTCATCCGCGGTAACAAGTTACTCGAACACCGTGGGTAATCAGGTTACGAGTGCGTCTGTATTCGTCCGAACGGTAGACTCTAAGGTGTCCAATATCACCATTGGTAGTCAATCGGTGGTTTCAGGCACGTTTACAACGGTTAACCTTAATCCGGGCCTGAATCCAATCAACGTGACAGTGACGGCTGAAGACGGTGTAACGTCTAAAGCATATACGATTAACATTACCCGTACCGCATTGGCAGGCACAGATGCGACACTATCAAGCTTGTCAGCGTCAACGGGGCTTTCACCCGCCTTTGCGGCAAGCAAAACCCTTTATACACAAAACGTGAGTTATGCTCAGAGCAGTGTGGATGTAACGGCTGTGTTAAATGATTCAAATGCCGTTGGTTTAACAATTGCCGGTCAGACCGCGACACAGGGTGTGGCTCAAACGATCCCTCTCAGCACGGGTAGCAATACCATCCTTGTTGTGGGAACCGCTGAAAACGGAGCAACCAAAACCTACTCAATTACCATTACACGCGCTTTGGCATTGTCTTCTGATGCAACATTGTCAGGATTAACAGCGTCAACGGGTTTTACTCCTTCGTTCTTACCGAGTGTTTACAGTTATTCGGCAACTGTTGCGTCGACTCAAAGCAGTATTGATATTGCCGCGACGTTGAATGACATCAAAGCCAAGACACTCACCATTGATAACCAGGTAGGTGCTACCAACAATGTTGTATTACACGATGGTCTTAATGCGATTGATGTAGTGGTAACGGCAGAAAATGGATCAACAAGAATGTATACCTTGTCGATTACACGCACTGCTCCAGCGGCTAATTCTAAATTAGCGTCATTGCAGCTTTCTGTTGGCACATTGGATCAAACCTTCGATCCTACAGCAAGCAGTTACACGGCAACAGAAGGATTTCTAGTGAAGTCGCTGCGTATCGTACCCAAAGCACAGGATACTGGCTCAACGATCAAAGTGAATGGTCAAAGTGTTGCTGACGGTGCTGAAAGTCAGTTGATCTCGTTAAATACCGGGTCTAACAACGGTGCTGTGGCTGTGGTGGTGACGGGTGTTGATGGCTCTTCAACCGCTTACAGCATTGATATCTCACGTCAATCAAGCGCTGCATTTGGTAACAACCCAGTAGATTACATGAAAGCCAGTAATGCGGTTGCGTCGAATCAGCTTGGCGGCACTATCGCCATATCTGGTGATTCCATGGTGACTGGCGGCGGCAAAGGCGGCAATAAAGTCTATGTGTTTGATCGCAGCAGCGTCGGTAACTGGACAGAAAGTAAAATCAGCCCTTCTGACACCGCATCAGGTGATGATTTGGGTAAAAGCGTTGATATTGACGGAGACACATTAGTTGTAGGTGCTTCTCTTGAAGATGGTAGCGTGGGTGGTATTAATGCGGCTCATGATGATTTACTTAGCAGTAGTGGTGCCGCTTATGTGTATACCCGCAGTGCGGGTGGCAGCTGGAGCCAACAGGCTAAACTGAAAGCGCCAAATGGTAGGTTGAGCAGCAGTGACCGTTTTGGTCAAACAGTGGCTATCTCCGGTGACATCATCGCCGTTGGTGCGTACCGTGATGATAATAGCCAAAATGGTATTACGCACGGTACGAGCAATTCATCAGATAACTCGTCCACTGATTCGGGTGCGGTATATGTGTTCAAACGTACCAATGGTGTGTGGGCGCAGGAAGCGTTTATCAAGCCATCAGCAACGGCAGCTGACATGCGTTTTGGTGGTGCGATCGCGATGGATGGTAATACACTGATTGTTGGTGCTGAAAGAGAAAATGGCGAACTCGGTGCAGCCTATATCTTTGTTCGCTCGGCGAGTGGGACCTGGAGTCAGCAACAGAAATTATCTGAACCTGTTAGCTCCAAAGCGCGCTTTGGTGACCGCGTTGCAATACACAGCGATACCGTGCTGGTTGGTGTGCCATTGGATTCAACCAATGCATCCGGTTCTGGCCGCGTGTTTGTATACACCCGCTCAGGCACCAGCTGGACACGTCAAGCAACCTTGTCACAGAGTGCAGTGACATCGGGTGATGCTTTTGGTAGTGGCTTGGCCGTCTATAACGATACGATCTTAATTGGCGTGCCAGCGGATGACAGTACGTCTACCGGTGTAAATGGTTCCAAGTCAGATGGTGGTAGTAACTCTGGCGCGGTATATGTCTTTACCCGCAGTGGTAACACCTGGAGTGAAGCCGCTTATGTGAAAGCGACCAATACCGGTGATAATGATGCGTTTGGTACCGCCGTGGCGATTGATAAAGATACCGCTGCTTTGGGCGCGCCTTCAGAGGATGGTGATGCCACTCGGGTTAACGGCACTTCCAATAATAATCTGTCAAATGCAGGTGCAGGTTATATTTACCAATAACAAGTTATGACAGGTGTAAAACCTGTGATTAATTGAAAATAAAAAAACCGGAATCGATGCTAATCGTTTCCGGTTTTTTATTGTTGTCAGTGTTATGGATGTCGATGCTTTCGTTCGGTTTTTCCTAGTTTTGAACGTACCTGAATAGCGCCACATCTCCCTAAAAAAGTATTCATAAATCAATGTGATGAGCCTATATAACCTTCTTATAGTATGGGAATGTGAACTGATCGACATTGTTACCTGAGCTTTAGTGTGTGAATTGGGCGTTAATTGGACGATATAGAGGTATGAGATTTTTTTCCTGTCTGCATTTGAAAGGATGAAACTATGAGCTTGATGAATAAAATACTTGTGTTAGTTGTACCCATTTTCCTAGTGGCCTGTGGCCCCGGAGCTGGTTCAAATAATTCAGGCAATGTCGATGCGAATACGTATTTAAGTGATGTGCTCATTTCAGAAGACATTACCTTAGATCCTCCCTTTAACCGGTATGTCACTAATTACACCGGGGAAGTAACAGGAGATGCAACCAGTTTCAGCATGACCGCAATCGCAGATGCGCTTAATTCTCAAGTGACGATTAATGGTGAAATGGTCAATCCCGGCAGCCCCAGTCAAGATATTCAGCTGGCCGTAGGCAGTAACATTATTGAAATGGTTGTTTCTGCACCTGATGGCAGCTCAGAACATACCTACGTTTTTATTGTTAATCGCAACGCAGCAACAAATGCGAACCTGGCTAATCTAGTTTTATCCAGCGGCGAATTAAATAAAACCTTTTCACCTTTTATTACCGATTACCTTTCTATCGTGCCTTATGATATTGAAAGCACTACGTTGGACCTTACGGCGCAAAATACCGGTGCGGTCGTCACGGTTAATGGCGAAATAATGGTTCCCGGCCAACCAAGTCAAGACGTTCCTCTTTCCGTTGGCAGCAATACAATCAGAATAATCGTGACAGCTGAAGATGGTCAAACAAGAACAGCTTACAACGCCGTTATTATCCGTAATATGGCTGATGGCAGCACACCACCGTCGGTCAGCACGATGAACTTGTCAGAATTGAATTTATTAAATGCCAACATCGATCAAACGTTTAAT
>JAOTSL010000035.1 GCA_029864945.1 Gammaproteobacteria bacterium | reverse complement strand
AAAAAATTAACATTGGTTAATTGTGCATTTTCAAAATTAACTTCTATGAGGCTCGCTCTTAGGAAGCTGGCGCCATCAAGGTTTGAATTCGATAAGTCTGTGTTTTTAAGGATGCTACCGCTTAAATTTGTGCTTATCATATTGGCGTCTTTAAATGACCCGTCGGTTAAGTCGGTGTCGCTCATGTTTGCGTTGTTGAATGTCGCACCGGATAAATCACTTTGTTTAAAAATAGCGCCTTGCAAATCGGAGCCGGTGAAATTAACGTCATTTGCAAGCGTAAACGAAAGGTCGGCGTCATTGAATGAGCAATTGGCAAAGTCACTACGAGAGAGATGGCTACTTGATAGGTTGGTTGCTTGAAATTTAGAGTTGAGGAACTGAATTTTCACAAGGGTGGCGTTGTGTATAGCTGCGTATTTAAAATCAGCTCCATTAACTGTTGCACCGGTAAAATCAGAATTTTGAAGGTGACTGCTTTCAAATAACGATTCATTTATACTCGCGAACTTTAAGCTGACATCACTTAAATTGGCGGTTTTGAAAACGCTGCGATTAATAACTGCACCCTGTAAATTGGCGTTACTGAGATTGGCGTCACTCAAATCGGCGTTGTCTATTGATGCATTACGAAGATCGGCACCACTGAGATTGGCATTTCGTAAATTAACATTATGAAGTTTCACATATCTCAGGTCTGCCCCTCGCAAGTCGGCTCCCTCTAGGGTTGAATCGGTAAAATTAACGCGATATAAAAATGACGATGTTAATTGTGCATTTTTAAGGTTCATACCGGTTAGTTCAAGTCCTGCGAGGTTTGTTTCAATAAGATTAACTCCTTTGATTTTAGATTTCAAAAGTTGGTTAATCTCTACTATTTTAAGAGGCTTACCTATGTTTGGGTTTTCCGGGGCTGGGATATGTGCGCAGGCAAACAAAAGTAGGGTGATAATAATTAACGATAATGAAAGTAAGTGATGCATGTATGTAATGCCTTTAATAAAACTTATCGGCATATTAAGTTTTTGTGTTGAAAGTCTAAATATGCTGAATTGTAAAAATAGATTAAATTTGTTTGCTCGACTTTTTTGCGACATTATTTCGTAAATACACTGGAATAGCATCTGCAGCAGAAACAACGTTTCCAAGCTTTAGTTGGTTGGTGGCTAAAATACCAATTTCTTCAGCGGAGGTTAGTCGTTTTTTAAATATCTTAGTTAGGTGTGATATTTTTTGTTTTTCTGCTAGCACATCATCAAATTCATCCCAGCCAGAGCCAATCGCATATACAGGTGTATTTTCTTTTAATATATCTATAAATGGAGCGTCATGAGGGCTGCTTATTGCTTCATCCGCAGATGGCAAAACAAAACCATTGTCTGTTACGGTGTAAATGCACCAGTAAATTTCCTGCATTCGGGCATCAATGGCAGCAATAATTTGTGCTTTTTTGGCGTCTTTTGCAATTTGTTGCGCGAGAGCTGCCAGTGTTGAAATTTTGATAACGGGTAGATCTGCACCGTAAGCCATACCTTGAATAACGCCGGCGGCAATTCGCAATCCGGTAAAAGAGCCTGGCCCTTGTCCAAATGCAACGGCATCCAATTGGCCTAATTTTGTTTCTGCTTGAGCTAGGAGGTCATCACACATGCTCAAAATTAGACTGGAGTGTTTCTGCGGCGCTAATTCGAATCGCGTAATTAACTCACCGTCTATGTTAAGAGAGGCGGAGCATGCTTCTGAGGATGTGTCGATGGATAATATTTTCAAGGTGATAAATGGCTATATTGGGTAAGTGGGAATGAAGAATTGTGGGATAATTAAACGGTTGCCTGTTTGACGCGTGTATCATCAATCAGACCTTCTTCAGGTGTCCACACAATATCGGATATAATTTTAAATTTAGCTAAAGACATCGCGCCGCGTTTGTTGCGTTTGCTGGACTTGTTTTCCTCTGTAGCTTCGATTATGACATCTCGCTCGGCTTCGTAAATTGTGATGGGCTCATAATGTTCATTCATTAATACAAGAACAACGCTATCCCATTCTTGGTCAAGTTTAAGTTGACCAATTCGTTGACCACTTTTATTTTCGTCAAAAATAGCGCGACCCTTAATTTGGATTCGCTTATCTTTGCGGGGTTCTTTTGTACCAACAGCATCATAACCACCGACTGAATCTTTGCATAGTTCCAGATGTAGCGCTTGGGCCGCGTCAAACTCGGCTATTTCACCACTAATACCTAATGGCTTGCCCGTAGCTTTGCGGTATTCTGCCGCCAGCCGTCGTGCCTCAGTTACGAGTTTTTCTGTAGAATAAACGCCCATGGTTAGTGATTTCTTTGATCTAAGTTATTAATGTAATAACGGATTTTAGCATAGTTATTAATTTAGCGAACGTAAAATACGTTTCACTCATAGTAAGTATCGGCTACCACTTGGCAAAATATTAGTTTATTTCTGCAAATTCAACAAATTAAGTTGTATAAGCAAGACTATACTTACATATAAGAGTGTAAAGTCTACTCTTAAGTAGATATTTTAAGTCGTAACAGGCTTGATTGCTTTCACTTCACCCAATCTTCCGGCAGCTCATGTATGCCATAGATACGAAGCATATAGAATCATTAGGGTTGCAGCCAAACAGTGTTAAGTCCGACAGCCTCCTAGATTAGTTGATATAATTATTAGCACCGTAGGTCACCTCTTATAACAATTTGGTGGTCATCATTAATGGATAAATAGACTTAAAAGTAGGAAAAATGGAAGAAATGTATCCCACGCCTTACGAGTTAATTGGTGGCGATAAAAAGGTAAGAGAGTTGGTTGAGCGTTTTTATGAGCTAATGGATACCATGCCGGAAGCGTATGAAACGAGAAAAATGCATCCGGACGAATTGGCAGAATCTATTGAAAAACTGTATAAATTTTTGACTGGTTGGTTCGGCGGGCCACCAATATATACTCAGGAATTTGGTCACCCGAGACTGAGAGCAAGGCATTTGCCTTTTAGTATTGACGACCAGGCGCGTGATCAATGGTTAATGTGCATGTATCAGGCAATGGATGATGTTGGGATAGATAAGAAAGTGCAGATGTCGCTGAAACAAAATTTTTCACAAATGGCAAATCACATGAGAAACCAGTAAAGCGATTATGCTTTACTGGTTTTTTCGGGGTGCTATTGTTTTGCCAGTTTGTATTTATTGACCAGCTTTACTCGCTTTTCGTATGCCTCTCTTGCAATCGCTGCATCTTCCAGAAAATACGGCAACTCACTCATAAGCAAAGCCTGAGGCCCATCAACCATTGCAGTTTTTGGGTCAGGATGGAAATCCACAAGTACCATATTGGCGCCAGCGACTATACCCTGTGCCGTTACGTGTGAAACATCCATAATGCCATCAGGCGTCGTTAAGCGAGAGCCTACTGAATGGGATGGGTCAATACACACCGGCATTCTTGTTAATCTTTTTACAACAGGCACGTGGGCAAAATCGACCAGATTTCTATGGGGATCACCCATATTTGTTTTCATGCCGCGAAGCGCAAATATGACTTTGTCGTTACCTTCACTTGCGAGGTATTCAGCCGCGTTGATTGATTCTTCCAGCGTTATACCAAAACCACGTTTTAACAATACCGGAAATTCCTTTTGCTTACCCGCAGCTTTGAGCAACTCAAAATTTTGTGTGTTTCTTGTGCCGATTTGTAACATTACCCCGGTTGGGTTTCCTGTTTTTTTTAGTGCGTCTTTAATCTCTTTTATATGAATATCATGAGTGATTTCCATGGCGATAACTTTAATGTCGTACTTTCCTGCCAATTCAAACACGTAAGGTAAACAGGATTTACCGTGCCCCTGAAACGCATATGGATTAGTGCGAGGTTTGTAAGCACCCATGCGGGTACATACCTGGCCGTTGTCTTTTAGCGCGACCATCATTTCTTCTACGTGTTTTGCATTATCGACGGCGCATAAGCCGGCGAAAATATTTAGATTATCTTGGCCAAAATGAACACCGTTATATTCGAAGGATGATGGCCGGGTATCGTTCACATGACGACCTAATACGCGATAATCTCGTGAGATCCTGACAACATTATCGACACCCGGCAGGTTTTCCATATCATGAATTGAGAGTCCGGCAGTTTCACCAATTAGATATAGTTCTGTTAAATGTTGCTGAGAGCCCTGAACCTCATGAACTCGGGTTTTAATGTTGGGAAGCGAATCAACATAGCTCATGAGTGTTTTAAATCTTTCGTCTGCTGGGGTGATATCTGGGCTTAGGATAAGGATCATAAATAACCTATAGATTAGCGTGAAAAAAGAATAATTAACCGGTGATGTTAGTTACATTATTTAAAAGCAAAATAGCCTCAAATCAGGTGACTGTAAATTCTGGCTTAAGTATGTGGCCATATCTGATAAAAATCATGCAAATATATATCCGGAAAGGCGTTGACCGTGCATTGTGGACGCGTTATGGTGCTTGCCTTCAAAATAACTTAGTCAATGAGTCAGGTTTGGCGATTAGGGCCAGGATTTTTACTAGATTATTTTGACCAATTCAATTGGTATACTTTCTATCGAGGAGAATAGCATGAGAACAGGCACAGTTAAGTGGTTTCACGGTACCAAGGGTTATGGTTTTATTCGCCCAGTGGATGGCAGTGACGATGTTTTTGTCTTTTATCCCAGCATAGAGGGAGAAGGGCACAAAATGTTGAGCTGTGGTCAATCAGTGCAGTTTGAGTCAGCGCTTAACAATAGCGGTCATCATGCTACGAGAGTAGTGACTGCCTAACAAAATATCCCCATTTAATCTATATATTGTCTGATCAAGTCATAATAGGCGTCGGTGCGCCGATCTCTTAAATATGGCCAGACTCTTCGCGTATTCTCAGTTTGGCTCATATCCAACTCAACAGTTAATATGTTGTCGTTTTGTTGTGATTGGGCCAATATTTCTCCCTGTGTACCGCAAATAAAGCTGTTTCCCCAAAATTCAATACCATCGGTTACCAGAGACAAGTCTTCTTCGTGACCATGTCGGTTTGCAACAATAACAGGTAAGGCGTTGGCGATGGCATGTCCTCGTTGAATGGTAATCCAGGCATCTTTCTGTCGAGCCTGCTCTGCTTTGTCGTCACTGGGATCCCAGCCAATAGCAGTGGGGTATAACAATAAATCTGCACCTGCTAATGCCATGAGCCGTGCTGCTTCAGGAAACCACTGGTCCCAACAAACCAGTACGCCGAGTTTCCCCAGTGATGTGTTTATTGGTGTAAATCCTTTATCGCCAGGCGTGAAGTAGAATTTTTCGTAAAACCCAGGATCATCCGGTATGTGCATTTTTCGGTAAGTGCCGGCAATGCTACCGTCAGTATCAAATACCACGGCTGTATTGTGGTAAAGCCCTGCAGCGCGCTTTTCAAATAATGATGCGACGATGACCAGTTGATGTTTTTTTGCCAACAAAGATAATTCATCACTTGATTCGCCAGGAATAGTTTCTGCGAGGTCAAAATTATCGTGGTTTTCTGATTGGCAAAAGTAGGGTGTATTATGTAGCTCTGGCAATAAAATTAAATTGCTACCCTGATTCGCGGCCTGTTCGATTGCTGTACTGATTTTCAATTTATTATCGGCAATGTCATCGGAATAACATTGTTGAATAACGGATACTTTAATCGATTTATTCGTCATAAATACCCGTCAGGTATTTGCATGGTTAAACAGTGCAAACTACCATTTTGCTCTATTGCTGCGTTAAACATGATGCCAATGATTTCTCTACCTGGAAAACATTCAGCGATGGTATCCATTGCTTGCTGGTCCTGTTTGTCATTATAGATCGGTACAAGTACCGCGTCATTAATGATAAGAAAGTTAGCATAACTTGCCGGAAGTCGTCGTCCGTCTTCACCAAAAACAGCGGCTGGGAAGGGTAGTGATTTTAGTTTATACGGCTTATCTTCCCAGTTTAAAAATGTTTTTAACTGAGCCTCCATTTTGATGTTGGATTCAAAATGCTCATCGTTTTCATCGGTGCATTTAACATAAACAATAGTTTCTGGATCTGTAAAACGCGCAAGCATATCGATATGGCTGTCTGTGTCATCGCCGGAAAGATAGCCATTATCTAGCCATAATATTTTACTGATACCTAATGTATTTTGTATGATGTCAGTTATATTGTCCTTTGAATACAATGTATTGCGTGTTTCAGCTAACAAACAAGATGAGGTTGTTAGTAGTGTGCCTTTACCATCACTTTCTATACTGCCGCCTTCTAGTACAAATTCTGCGGTGATGATGTTTTCTGCTTTAATAACGCCAGTTTCGTGCAATTGTTGATTAACTTGCGTATCCAACGATGCATCAAATTTATTCCCCCATCCGTTAAATCGAAAATCCAGTATGCGGTTATTGTGCTTATCAAGGGTAATTGGGCCGTAGTCGCGCGTCCAGGTATCATTGGTTTGTACGATAGAAAAAATGATGTTTGATGAATTAATGCTGGCTTTTTGTAAGCGTTCATTTATATGATTTTGATGCGGCTCATCGTAGGCAATGATAAGCGTTTTTTCAAAGCGCGTGATGGCTTCGACGAGTTGTAAATAAATGGTTTCTATTTTTTCTAAATTATTAACCCAGTCGCTGTGCTTGTGTGGCCAGGTAATCATAACGCCGGATTGTGTTTCCCATTCGGCTGGAAGTCTTGGATTTGGCATATAAACGGTATCTTTTTATTAAGCCGCGGAGGCGTAAAGATGCAATTGATAGATAAATTAATTTGCATCTTTACGTCATTGCGGTGAAGTTTAAGTATTATATCTTTTTAGCCTGCGCAATTGCGTTGCCAATATAATTTGCTGGTGTCATTTCTAGCAATATTTTTTTGGCTTCTGCAGGTACTTCTAAGGTTTCAATAAATGCACGCATGCTGTCTTGGTTAACGCGCTGACCACGGGTTAGCTCTTTCAATTTCTCGTAAGGGTTTTCGATTCCGTATCGACGCATTACTGTTTGAATTGGTTCGGCCAATACCTCCCAGTTATTATCAAGATCCTTAGTAAGTGCATCTACGTTTATTTCAAGTTTGCTAATGCCCTTTAACGCTGATTCGTATGCAATAACACTGTGAGCAATACCAACGCCAAGATTACGCAAAACAGTTGAATCCGTTAGGTCACGCTGCCAGCGGGAAACAGGTAGCTTGCTAGCCAGATGCTGCATGATTGCGTTCGCGATGCCTAGGTTTCCCTCTGCATTTTCGAAATCAATCGGGTTTACTTTATGCGGCATAGTGGATGATCCAATTTCGCCGGCAATGGTTTTTTGCTTGAAGAAGCCAATAGAGATGTAAGCCCAAATATCACGACAGAAATCCAACAATATTGTATTAAATCGTGCAAGCGCATCAAACAACTCTGCAATGTAGTCATGCGGCTCAATCTGAATTGTGTACGGATTCCAAGTTAGGCCTAAGTCTGTTACAAATTTTTCAGCAAAAGCCTCCCAGTTTAGATCGGGATAAGCAGAAAGGTGGGCATTATAATTTCCAACGGCACCATTTATTTTTCCTAGCATTTCAATATCAGCAATTTGATTACGCTGGCGTTGCATACGATAAACCACGTTGGCGAATTCTTTACCCATCGTTGTCGGAGAAGCAGGCTGACCGTGAGTCCGTGACAACATCGGTATGTCAGCAAACTCATGCGCCATTTTTTTCATATCGGCGATAATGCTGTCAATGCGCGGAATAATAACCAGATTTCTACCTTCGCGCAGCATCAAGCCGTGGGAAAGATTGTTGATATCTTCTGAGGTACAGGCAAAATGAACAAATTCAGATACCGCGTTAAGTTCTTTATTATGCTGAATGTGTTCTTTAATAAAGTATTCAACTGCTTTTACATCGTGATTGGTGGTTCTTTCAATCTCTTTTATGCGTTCGGCATAAATGGGTAAAAAATTCTCGGCTAGAGAATCCAGAAGAAGGAAAGCCTCATTGCTTAGTACAGGTACTTCGGTAATTTCCGGGTGAGCAGCCAGTGCCTGTAGCCAGCGAACTTCTACCAATACGCGATGCCGTATAAGGCCATATTCACTGAAAATAGGTTGTAAGTCGTCAGTTTTGCTGCCGTAACGACCATCGATAGGGGAAATTGCTGTTAGATTGGATAATTCCATAGTATTAACCTGTAAACCTCTGAAATGAATTGCGCGCGATTTTACATGATCTCGTGCAATTAGTCGTTAAAATGCCGAGAAAAATCCGGAAACAGCTATCCATTATCGATTGGGCTGCAATCGAGAAACCCAAAACATAATATTTGGCGTGTAGGGGTTGATTTTTATCAGTATTTTGGCTAAATGATTACAATCAATGTAAAATAGCCAGCCAAACATCATCAGGATGTTTATTTTGCATCCGATATTAGTATTCTTAACCGATTTCCGGTTTTAAACATCGTAAACAGGAGTTTCCATCAGTGCTAGAAGCCTATCGCCAACATGTTGAAGAACGTGCACAACAGAATTTACCCCCATTACCTCTCGATTCTGAGCAAACAGCCTCGCTCGTTGAGCTTTTAAAAAGCCCACCTGCCGGCGAAGAAGCAACGATTCTTGAATTATTAATTCAACGAGTGCCACCGGGTGTGGATCAGGCAGCTTATGTTAAAGCTGGTTTTTTAGCCGATGTTGCGAGTGGTAAAGCAAATTCCCCGTTAATCGATGTTGTAAAGGCAATAGAAATTCTTGGCACCATGCTGGGTGGTTATAATATTCAGCCGTTGATAAGTATGCTGGATGATATAAAAGTTGCGCCGATTGCGGTTAATGCTCTCTCCAAAACATTATTAATGTTTGACGCTTATCATGATGTTGTTGAAAAAGCCAAAACCAACGAGTTTGCAAAACAGGTTGTTGATAGCTGGGCTAATGCTGAATGGTTTACCTCGCGCGACAAAATGCCAGAGAAAATAACTGTTACTGTTTTTAAAGTTGATGGCGAAACAAATACAGACGATCTGTCACCGGCGTCTGAAGCATGGAGCCGCCCGGACATTCCATTACACGCGAAAGCCATGCTTATAAACAGCATGGATAAACCGTTAGAAACAATTGAAGAGCTGAAGAAAAAAGGGCATTCAATCGCTTATGTCGGTGATGTCGTAGGAACAGGTTCTTCACGTAAGTCTGCCATTAACTCGGTGCTTTGGCATATGGGCAAGGATATTCCATTTGTGCCGAATAAGCGTCAGGCAGGTGTTGTGCTGGGCGGGCAAATAGCCCCAATCTTTTTTAATACAGCAGAAGACTCTGGCGCTTTACCGATTGAGTGTGATGTAAGCAAGTTAAATATGGGGGACGTTATTCACGTTTATCCTTATGAAGGAAAAGTGACTGACGAAGCTGGAAACACACTGTCTACGTTTGACTTGAAACCGTTAACCATGCCTGATGAAGTGCGAGCTGGTGGACGTATCCCCCTTATTATCGGTCGATCACTCACTGATAAAACCCGTGAAGGTTTGGGGCTTGAGCCTTCAGACGTATTTTTACGCCCAGTTGCCGTAGCTGATTCTGGTAAAGGTTATACACTGGCGCAAAAAATTGTGGGCAAAGCATGTGGTGTTAAAGGTATTCGCCCCGGCACTTATTGTGAACCCAGAATTACGACAGTTGGTTCGCAAGATACCACCGGCGCAATGACACGTGACGAATTAAAAGAATTAGCCTGTCTTGGTTTTTCTGCCGACTTAGTCATGCAAAGTTTTTGTCACACTGCCGCTTATCCAAAACCGGTTGATATAACCTTGCAACACAATCTACCTGAGTTCATTCAAAATCGAGGCGGTGTAGCGTTAAGGCCTGGCGATGGAATTATCCACTCATGGTTAAACAGAATGTTGTTACCTGATACCGTCGGTACTGGTGGTGATTCTCATACTCGCTTCCCCATGGGAATTAGTTTTCCTGCAGGCTCAGGATTAGTGGCTTTCGGTGCAGCGCTTGGCGTAATGCCACTGGATATGCCCGAGTCTGTATTAGTGCGTTTTAAAGGTGAAATGCAACCGGGTATCACCTTACGTGATCTGGTGCATGCAATTCCCTATGTCGCTATTCAAAAAGGTTTGTTAACGGTAGAAAAAGCGGGTAAGAAAAATATTTTCTCTGGCCGTGTTCTTGAAATTGAAGGCCTACCCGAATTAAAAGTTGAGCAGGCATTTGAATTGGCTGATGCATCTGCAGAACGTTCTGCAAATGGTTGTACAGTTCACTTAAACGAAGAACCGATTGTTGAATATTTAAAATCAAACATTACTTTATTGAAATGGATGATTGAAAATGATTATGAAAACAAACGAACATTACAACGCCGAATTGATAGCATGCAAGCTTGGATTGATAATCCGCAGTTGTTAGAGCGTGATGCGGACGCAGAGTATGCCGAAGTTATTGAAATTGATTTGAATGAAATCAAAGAACCGATATTATGTTGCCCAAATGACCCTGATGACGTGAAATTATTATCAGAAGTTGGTCAGGTTGAAATTGATGAGGTTTTTATCGGGTCATGCATGACAAACATAGGTCATTATCGAGCCGCAGGTAAAGTGCTTGAGAATGAAACTAATGTGCCATCCCGTTTGTGGATAGCTCCTCCAACAAAAATGGACATGCACCAACTAACTGAAGAAGGCTACTATTCAATCTTTGGGCGGGCCGGTGCAAGAACAGAAATGCCGGGATGCTCATTGTGTATGGGTAATCAGGCTAGAGTAAGAGACAATGCAACGGTTGTTTCTACCTCAACTCGTAATTTCCCTAATCGCTTGGGCAAAGGTGCAAATGTATATTTGTCATCGGCAGAACTCGCCGCAGTTGCATCGACTCTGGGCCGATTACCCACAATGGCAGAATATATGAGTCATTCGGATAAAATAACTGCCATGTCAGATAATATTTATCGTTACATGAATTTTCATGAGATTGAAAAGTATCAATCTGTGGCAGAAAAGTTTATACCTATAGCACTTTCAAATTAATTGGTAGCAAATGATAAAGAGCGGGTCAGGAAGGCTCGCTTTTTAAATAAGATGTAACTGCTCAGCGTGTTTAGATTTTGCCTCAGATCAAGGCGTTTTCGCACGGAGAGAGGGAGCATATAAAAATATGTGACCGATTGAGTACGAAAACAACGCAGATATGAGGTAAAAGATGAATACGCTGAGAAGTTACAAAAAGATTAGGTTAATTAGAACTTAGCAGCGCATAAGTACTCTAATGCCCTAATACTTTGCAGTTAATATTACCTTTAAATTGGATTTTGCGTATAGTAAAGCAGCAGTTTGCCGCAAGGTGTCGAATAAATCCTGACAATGATGAGTATTGAATAGATTATGTTTTTAGATAATTATTTTTCGGAAAATAGTGCTTCACAAATTAGCTTTACTCGAAAACAAGCAAGTGATTTTGCCAAAGACATTGCAGATGACTTTAATCCCATTCACGACCAGGATGCTAAACGCTTTTGCGTCCCCGGTGACTTGTTATTTTCAACAGTGTTACGGAAATACGGCCTAAGTGAAAACATGCAATTTGATTTTCTTGGTCTAGTTACGGATGACGTAACGCTAGGTTTCCCGGAAAGTGATGAGGGTAAGTTGGTAATATCGGGCGATAATGGTAAAGATTATCTTGCTATCATTCGTGATGGAGAAATTCATACAGACAAGCAGAAAATAGCAAAACTTATTCGTCAATATGTTGCTTTTTCAGGGCAGACATTTCCGCATATTTTAGTTCCATTAATGGAGCAAAATGAAATGATGATCAACCCGGACCGTCCTCTAGTCATTTATGAAAGAATGATGATTCATTTTAATCATTTTAACTTTGATGACCTCACGTTGAAGATGACATTTTCGAAAATGAAAGTTGATGGTAAAAGAGGTAATGTCAGCTTACGATTTATTTTGCAAAGCGATGATGAAGTTGTAGGGACTGGTGAGAAAAACATGGTATTAAGTGGATTACGTTCCTACGAAGAAGAAAAAATAGGTCAATTAACACAAGTGTATAACACAAGAAAAAACAAATATTTGAAATTGACAGCGTAATATAACTCTGTTTTAAATTTGTTAAGATTGACTAAAAATACAAAAAAATATAGCCGCTTGGGGTTACGTATAGTAACTCTGAGCTAATATTCCGATACCAGTTTCAATCCACTCTATAATTCTATAGCTGTAAGGCATCAGCCTTCTTTATCTTATTTCCTGCCTCAACGGAATAACACCTGCATAGCGAATTTACGAATAACTGACTGTTTCAGTATTTATCTTTGAAAATCAGGTTTTTTTATTAAACCTATTAACTAGATAGCCGATATGATGGTTCAGTATGTGTGTTTTAATTGGGCGTAACTGATTTATTTGTGATGATAATTAAATTTATTGGGAACAAATAAATATTCTCATGTCTAATTTGGCAAATTTAACAATCAATGTCTGGAGGACAACGATGAAAAAAATGGTAATTCGTAGCTCAATAAGTGCGTTTGCATTAAGCTTGTTGATTGGTATGAGTGGTTCGGTATTGGCTGGTGATAAAGGTGCTGGTGGCCATGGAGGTCATCACAAATCCGCTGATAAAGGTTCATCATCCTGGGGTGGTGGAATGGGTGGATGGGGCATGTCCGAAGGTGAGGGTTTTATGACCGCTCGCTTGCGTGCTGTCTGGACACTTGACTTGAAACAGGATCAAAAGGATAAAATACGTGCGATTCAGCGAAAAGCTCGTGCAGCCCATTGGGATCTTGAAGATAAAATTGAGATGCAAGCCGATAAGCTTTTTGAACAATACAAATTTCCAAAACGTGACGCAAAGGCCATCGGTAAGGTTTATGCTGTAATTTTTGACCTACGACGTCAAATTATTGAAAATGGAATTGAAACCGGCAACAAAGTTGAAAAAGTATTAACTACTGATCAATGGAAGTCACTTAAGAAAAATAAAATGAAGAAGTGGGGTGGTGATTGGGATAAGAAGTAATCCCAATTAATTCAGCGCGACTTTATTTTGTTATAAAAATGCCGGTTAAGCTATTTTAAGCTTGGTCGGCATTTTTGTTATTTGCTTATCTTGGTATCTACTGGCTATAATCCGGATTCTGATCAGAATCTATTAATCAAAAATGCTACCTTTTTTTACTTTCAATCCTAAGAACTATTTGTCGGGCGGTGCTGTAATAGGCTGTTTGATGATTATAGACGCGCTGATGTTTTTTAGTGGTAATCAATCTTTTATTAATCAAACCTTTTCAATGATTGAGCTAGCTTGGCTAGTATATTCAATGATTGAGTCTTATCGATTTCGAAAAAACGGAATAAAACTTACCGCTCCGTTATCTTATATCCTATATTATTTATTTGGCTGGTTTTTTGGTAGTTATTGGCTAGCGATTAACGAAAATCTGCACGCATTACCCACCTGGTATATGGTATTAGCTATGTTATTTGGCACATACTACACAGTCATTTGTTTGATAATATATAAAACAAGTTGTAATAAATAATGTCACGTTACCGACCTCCTACTATACCTTCGTCACCCTATATAACAGGGGAAGGCGTTTTAAAATTACGTCATGAACTACAATACTTATGGACTAAAAAAAGACCAGAAGTGACTCAGGCTGTGCATGAAGCCGCAAAGCAGGGTGATCGCTCTGAAAACGCAGAATATATCTATGGTAAGAAACAGTTGCGACAAATAGATAGCAGGGTCAGATTTTTGCGTAAGCGTCTGGATGTTTTGCAAGTGATTGATCAGTTACCGGCAGACAAGAAGAAGATTTTTTTTGGTGCTTGGCTTACATTAGAGGATGATGACGGTAATGAAAAAAAATATCGCATTGTTGGACCTGATGAATTTGGTGATAAAGACGAATACATCAGTATGGATTCACCAATTGCCAAAGCTTTGTTAGGTAAGAATTTGGATGATGAAGTAACGGTTAGAACACCAGGTGGCGAAGTTAACTGGGCTATTGTTGATATTAAATATGGGGAGTAAGCCTCGTCCAACGAAGCATTTTTGTAAATATACAGTGTACTCATATATTGCCCCAGAAACGGCGGCATTTTGTACTCAATCGGTCACACGTATCTATATGTTCCCTTATTCCGAGCAAAATGCCGCGATTTCTGGTTCTGTTTTAAAATCCATGTTACTAGCACGCAATATTTAATCTTACAAAACTTACAGCTTAATCTGTAAGTCGGTATCTTACTTATGCGTTAACTTGAGTTTGGAGTGTTTTCGCTAGTCTCTTTTCTCGTCTCGCTGTTTTCCACGCCAGCCATAATTTCCTAAGCGGTGTTAACTTAACTCGGTGTTCCAGCACGCGGTATCCATCGCGTTCTATTTCATTCAGCGTGGCCTGATATATTTCCGCCATGATTAAGCCTGTACGTTGGGAAAGGCGATCTTCTACGGGTAATAATTCATAGGCTTTTTGATAATGGGACTGGGCTCGATCAACTTGAAACTTCAATAAGTTCACCACGTTTTCTGTGGTTTTGCCTGCAAGCAAGTCATCATTTGTGACATTAAAGCGAGCTAGTTCATCTTGTGGCAAATATACGCGGCCACGTTGCACGTCTTCATAAACATCACGGGTGATATTGGTCAATTGGAATGCCATGCCTAATTCGTGTGCATACTTTAACGTTTGTCTATTTTTGTAACCGAAAATTTCAACGGATAATAATCCAACAACGCTGGCAACTCGATAACAATATAACTGTAGTTCTTTAAATGTGGGATAAACGTCAAATTCCAGATCCATAGCCATACCGTCTATGATTTCGACAAAGTATTCTTCAGCTAAATTGAAGTGTTTAATGTGCTCTTGAAGCGCAATAGCCACTGGATGACTTGGAGTACCGTGAAATATTTTTTGGACTTCTTCACGCCACCAGTTTAATTTTGTCTGGGCAATTGCATGGTCAGCAATCTCGTCAACTATATCATCGACTTCCCTGCAGAATGCGTAGAGTGCAATAATCGCGTCTCGCTGTTTTTCTGGTAAAAAGCGAAAGCTGTAATAAAAGCTGGAGCCACTTTTAGCGGCTTTATTTTGACAATATTCTTGTGGGTTCATAATTATTAACTTTGTTCGTTTGTTGATTCCAGTTCAATCGTACGTGTGGTTTTTTCGATTGGCTCAGGGGAGTGTAATTCTTTTTTTGTTTCTATGCCTAGTTCTTTGAATTTTTTTGCATTGGGCATTACTCGTGTTGTCAGTGACGCGACGGCCTTGTTGTAGTGACCAACACTCTGGTCGAGGCTTTTGCCGACTTTTGAAAGACTTTCGCTAAATGTGGCCATACGGCCATACATTTCTTCGCCGAGCTTTTTTATTTGTTCGGCATTTTCTGCCAGTGTTTCCTGGCGCCAGCCAAAGGCAACGGCACGAAGCAGGGCAACAAAACTGGTTGGTGTGGCGAGAATGACTTTGTTTTGCAGCGCCTCTTCAATCAATGATCTGTCCAGATCCAGTGCAGCGTTTAGGAACTGATCGCCGGGAATAAATAAAACAACAAAATCGGGTGATTGATTGAATTGGTGCCAGTAAGTTTTACTCGCTAGCTCTTTTATTCTTTGTTTAACGTGTTTTAAATGGCGCTGTAATGCAATTTCTTTGTCCGTGTCGGTGGTGGCTTCAATGGCGTCAAGATAGGCATCCAGTGGCGTTTTACTGTCGACTATAATTTCGCGTCCTGCTGGCAGGCGAACGATCATATCCGGGCGTAGTCGCGCCCCTTCTTCATCGTGTACGGTTGTTTGTTCACTGAAGTCACAATGTTCAACTAGGCCAGCAAGTTCTGCTAGGCGTTTAAGTGTCATTTCCCCCCATTGACCGCGAACTTCTGGACGGCGGAAGGCTTGCACAAGGTTGCGGGTTTCGGCGTTAAGCACATTTTGTGATGTTGCCATGTTTTCGAGATGTTTGGAGAGGGAGCCGTGTGCTTCTTTTCTGTCTTTTTCCATTTCTTGAAGCTGTGAGCGGGTTTTTTCGATGGTCTCTTGAATGGGTTTTATCATCTCGCCAAAGGCGTTTTCTTTTTTATCGAGTTCGTGTTTTGCCTGTTGCTGGTATTGCGCTAGATTCTGTTGAGCTATTTTCAAAAAATCGGCACTATTTTGTTTTAATACCTGTGAAGATAATGACTCAAATTTTTCTGATAATTGCTGTTTT
>JAOTSL010000217.1 GCA_029864945.1 Gammaproteobacteria bacterium | reverse complement strand
GAATTAAGCTACCTCAGCACCGGCCTTAGCTGGAAAGCCGATTATGTCGCAAGAATTAACTCAACTGAAACTCAGTTAGACCTCAACACATGGGTAACACTAACAAACCAAAGCGGCACTTCATATCAAAATGCCCGGCTTCAATTAGTTGCAGGTGATGTAAACCAGGTGAGCAATACAAGACTCAATAAACGAAGCTTCGGAAGAGAAAAAATGTCTTTAGCAATGACATCGCAAGTTAAGGAAGAATCATTACTCGATTACCATCTTTATTCTCTGAGTAACAAAACCGAACTTTTAAACAACCAAACCAAACAAGTTGCATTATTTAGTCGGACAAAAATTCCAATTACAAAAACATATCGCATAAAAGGCTCGTCATATTATTATCACGGCAAACATCTAACAATAGACAAAAAAAATAACGCCACCATATCCCTCAGTTTTATTAATAACAAAAAATCCAACCTCGCACTACCTTTACCCAAAGGCATTATTCGCAGCTATAAAAATGACAGCGCCAATAATCTACAATTTGTAGGCGAGGATCAAATTGATCACACAGCTAAGGGCGAAACAGTTACCCTTAACCTTGGCAAAGCATTTGATGTTATTGCCAGTAAAAAACAACTGGATTTTAAAATACTATCAAAAAACAATACCGCTAGACTAGTCACAGAAGCGAAATATGAAGTAGTAGTGAAAAATGCAAAAGACATTGCCATGTCAGTATTGATTGAAGAACCAATTCCAGGCGATTGGAAGATGATTACCGAAACCCATAAGCATAAAAAAATTAACTCCACTATAGCCCAATGGGCCCTACCTGTTTCTGCTAATGGGCAAACTAAGTTAGTCTACAAAGTAAAAGTAACTCACTGATTTTTTAGCTCGACTTAACTGCACAATCATTATATTTTCGCCCATTAATTGATACCCAATTAAAATAGTCGTCCTTTGCAGGGCGATTCAATCAGGCATCCAGTAACAATATTTAATATAATTGACGTATTTTCTATTTAACCGACAATTGAACAGCTTAAAACATTGACTTTTTAGCCTGATTTTAATAACAATTATGCATTCCACATCATTGAAACAGGCCAAACCTTAATGCCTTACGTCATACCTTTTTCAAAAATCAAACTATCCGATCTGGCAACAGTTGGCGGTAAAAACTCTTCTCTTGGTGAAATGTATCAGTCACTTAATGGCGTTGGCGTTAAAGTACCCAATGGCTTCGCAATTACGGCTGACGCTTATCGCGCTTACTTAAAACACAATAACCTTGAAGAACGAATTACAGACATATTGTCCACATTAGATACCAGAGATTTAAAAAAACTCGCGTCGGTTGGCGCGCAAATCAGACACTGGATTCGTCTAGGGAAATTCCCGCAGGACATGATCGATGAAATAAGAAACAGCTACCATGCTATGGAAGAGGAATACGGCCCCAATCCCGACATTGCAGTTAGGAGCTCGGCGACAGCAGAAGATTTACCCGGTGCTTCATTCGCAGGGCAACAGGAAACCTATTTAAACATCCAAGGCACTCAAAACTTAATACTTGCCTGCCAGCATGTATTTGCCTCGCTTTTCACTGACCGTGCAATTTCCTACCGTATCGACAAAGGATTCATTCACAATGGCATTGCAATTTCAGTCGGCGTTCAAAAAATGGTCAGATCCGACTCTGGCGCTTCGGGTGTTATGTTCACGCTAGACACAGAAACTGGGTTCAGAGACGTTGTGCTCATTACATCTGCTTACGGCTTAGGGGAAAACATTGTCCAGGGAAATGTAAATCCGGATGAATTTTATGTTTTTAAACCAACCCTGGAAACTAAACACCGGCCAATTCTTAAAAGACAACGTGGCGACAAAGCACTAAAAATGATTTACACCAAAGATGCCATGGCCGGGCATTCAACACGCAACGTGTCTGTTCCACCGGAAGATCAACAACGCTTTTCCATCACCGATAACGAAGTACTACAACTTGCCCGTTATGCCGTCACGATAGAAAAACACTATTCTAAATTAGCCGGGCACAGTCAACCCATGGATATTGAATGGGCAAAAGACGGAGAGTCCGGTGAGTTATTTATCGTCCAAGCCCGACCTGAAACTGTTCAGACCCTTGCTGATGATCATGCGCATGAAGTATTTAAGCTTGAAGAAAAAGGACGCTGTTTAATTACAGGTAAGAGTGTCGGTCAGAAAATCGCGACCGGAACCGCACGTATTATTTACGAATCTTCACAAATGCATGAAATACAGCCCGGTGATATATTGGTAACTGATATTACTGATCCGGATTGGGAACCCGTAATGAAGATCGCCTCAGCAATCATAACCAACCGCGGGGGCCGCACCTGCCATGCGGCAATCATTGCCAGAGAACTCGGCATTCCAGCGATTGTAGGTTGCGGCAATGCAACTCAACGTATAGCGCCAGATGAGAAAATCACAATTTCTTGCGCCGAGGGAGACACGGGTTATGTGTATGAGGGCGAGTTAGCCTTTAGTCGAAAAATGGTAGATTTGCATAATCTCCCGCAACCAAAAACCAAAGTGATGATCAATCTTGGTAACCCTGAACACGCATTTGAAGCCTCACGCTTACCGGTGCAAGGTGTAGGATTAGCCAGACTTGAATTTATCATTAACAATAGCATTCAAATTCATCCCCGTGCATTGCTTGAATACAGTGGTCTTGATAAAAAGACACAACGCCAAATTGATAAAATCACCTCTGGTTACGCTGATCGTATTTCATTTTATGTAGACCGACTCGCAGAAGGTGTTGGTCAGATTGGCGCTGCGTTTTATCCAAAGCCCGTCATTGTCCGGATGAGTGATTTTAAGTCCAATGAATATGCTTCATTAATTGGTGGCGCAAAATTCGAACCCATAGAAGAAAACCCCATGATTGGTTTTCGCGGCGCATCACGATACCCTTCTAAAATGTTTGCCGATTGTTTCGCACTGGAATGTGCAGCAATGATAAAAGTACGCGAAGAGATGGGGCTCGATAATGTAGCTCTGATGATCCCCTTTGTACGTACCATTGAAGAAGGTAAAAGTGTACTGGCAAGTATGGAAAAATACGGATTAAAGCGCGGGATTAATGGCCTTAAAATTTACCTTATGTGTGAGATTCCAGCAAACGCGTTGCTTGCGAAGCAATTTCTCGAACATTTTGATGGGTTCTCCATAGGCTCAAATGATTTAACCCAGCTAACACTAGGTGTCGATAGAGACTCAGGCATTGTTGAAGGTTTTGACGAACGTAACGAGGCTGTACTTAAACTAATGAAAATGGCCATTGATGAATGTCGCAAGCAAAATAAATATATTGGCATCTGCGGACAGGCACCTTCGGACTACCCTGAAATAACACAATGGCTTGTAGAACAAAAAATCGAGTCAATCTCACTCAACCCTGATGCTATTCATACTATGATGAGCACCATTCTAGATGCAGAAAAAAAATGTCTATAAACGTTCCAGGAAAACCATGTCTTCTCATCATTATGGACGGCTTTGGCTGCAATCCCAACCCGGAAAATAATGCCGTTGTCGAAGCAAACACGCCTCACCTCGATAAATATTTTTCTGATTATCCGTTTACCACACTGCAGGCATCAGGGTTACCCGTGGGTTTACCAGAAGGGCAAATGGGTAATTCTGAAGTTGGACACATGACCATTGGCTGCGGCAACGTTTTACTGCAGGACCTTGTCAGAATTAATGAATCAATTAAAAATGGAATGTTCAGCCGCAATCCTGTTTTTCTTGATGCTATTGCAGCGTCAAAACGACTCAATCGTCCTGTGCATTTAATTGGTCTAGTTTCCGATGGCGGCGTCCATAGTCACATTCAGCATTTAATTGCGTTAATTACTATTTGCCGTGAACACAATGTATCTCCCGCTGTCCACATAATTAGTGACGGCAGGGATACCGCACCACAATCTGCACTCCAATTTATTGAAGAACTTGAACCGCATTTAGAAAAAGCCAACGGCCATATCGCATCAATTAGTGGTCGTTATTATGCAATGGACCGGGATAAACGTTGGGATAGAATAAAATTAGCCTGGCGATGCATTACCGCTGGCAAAGGTGAGCAAGCCAATTCGGCGAAAGAAGCTATCGAAAAAGCATATGATAAAAACATTACCGATGAATTTATCTTACCAAGCTATATAAAAAATGGTGCACTGATCCAGTCCTACGATCAGGTTATCTTTTTTAATTTTCGAAATGATCGAGCGCGGCAACTAACTTATACTTTAGCTGGCAAAAAATTCTTGCCATTTGATCGTGGCAATTTCAAGCCAATATCTCTCAGTTGCCTGACTGAGTATGATCCGCTACTGCCATTGCCAGTTGCTTTCCCTCCAGAATATGCTGAAACGTCTCTCGCGGAAATTTTAAGTAAAAATAATATTCGTCAATTACATTGTGCAGAAACAGAAAAATATGCTCATGTAACATTTTTCTTTAATGGTGGCCGAGAGATCCCCTTCCCTGGTGAAGAACGCCAAATGATTCCCTCACCAACCGTTGCCACCTATGACCTTGCCCCGGAAATGTCCGCAAAATATGTGACCAATGAGGTTATAGAAGCAATTAAAAGTGAACGTTACGGGTTTATCGTTGTAAATTATGCCAATGGTGATATGGTCGGCCACACAGCCATTCGCGAAGCAATCTTACAAGCGGTTGAAGTACTGGACTCAGAAGTTCACAGACTAGTTTCATTTGCGCTTAAAAACGAATTTTGCGTACTGCTAACCGCTGATCACGGAAACTGTGATGAGATGGTTGACCCAATAACGGGACTTCCACAGACGCAACACACGACAAACCCCGTCCCCTGCGCCATTATTGGTAACGGAGATCTAAAACTAAAACCAGATGGCGGCCTGAGCAACATAGCACCAACAATATTGAAAATTATGGGAATAGAGCAGCCAGAAAAAATGCGTGCCAAGCCACTGATATAAATATTTTTAATAAAGGCAGTTATTATCGGCGTATTTTTTGCTGGATTACCCAGCAATATCTTTTTTTGACTCATTGGATAGGCATATTTTTTGACAACCCCTGTATGCTTCAGCTAGTCTTGGTTCGTGAACAAACTATGTAATTAATGCAATAAATGAAAAATATCTTTCAAACATTCCCCACCAAAATACCACTAATCAGTCGATGGCTACTGATCAGTTTGGTTGTGGCTTTGTTGCATATTAGTTTTGATCACTATCAAGTCGACCTGCATGATTCGACTTCAATTTGTGATATTTGCCGACTGGCTCAGATTGATACGCCCAGCGCAGAAAAAATTGCAATAACGCTCGATAAATATAGTCGTACTGATTTCTCTCCCGAGACTCAACCACTTTCGTTTAGCTTTTCACTTAACACTTTCGCCCGCGCACCACCCGCTTTTATCTAATTCCA
>JAOTSL010000034.1 GCA_029864945.1 Gammaproteobacteria bacterium | reverse complement strand
AGCTCACGCTTCAAGCACTATTATCGGAGATAAAATTTATGTATTTGGCGGAGAAATAACGACTACAGATACAACATTCACCACAAATGAAGTTTGGGAATACACCATTTCTACTCATCACTGGGAAGCAAAAGCCACCATGGCAACCGCACGTCAAAATGCGGCCAGCTGTACGGTTAATGGATACGTGTTTTTGTTCGGCGGGTATAATGTTGAAACATCAGAGGTACTCAGTGACATCGCCGCTTTCCATCCAACATCCGGCTTAAGTCCCGGCATAACGTTTGATAACATTACCTTACCACCATTAAAAGGCGCTTCCTGTGCAACTGACGGCTCGATTTTATACGTCTCTGGTGGCACCACCGATAACGTAAATATTTCTAACAAAATATATAGATTTGAGATTACCTTAGACGGCATTAACGACACACTCACCCAGCTGGCTGATGTCATAGACCTACCCTTAAATATGTCCGTTGCGCGGTACAAGCACCAAAGCATAATTAGTAACAACCAACTTTATATCGCAGGAGGACTAACTACCAATGACGTAGTAACTCCAACTCTAGAAATACTCGACCTAGCCACGCTCCAATGGTTACCTGCGGAAAACATAACTGAAATGGATATCGCTCGTTACAACTTTTCGTTAAATATAATAGGCGATCGTATTTATGCTACCGGCGGCCAGGATTCCCCGGGGAATTTACTTAATAGCGTAGAGATACTAGACCCCACTAAAGACTTAAAAACCTGGATTACAGGTGATGCAATGCCATTCAAAAATGCCGCTTTCATATCAGAATACCAACCCTCAAGTGAAACCATGTACCTATTTGGGGGTACAAATTCAGCATTTGTTGATAGTAATGGAAACTCGAATCAAATGCTGTATAGCGGAACCAACTTAAGCTGGCACCCACTATTAAACACAGCTGACGGCATTTACGATACATCAGCAGGACACATAGGTGACTATGTTTATCTCATTGGCGGGCGAGAAGAGAACGGTACAATAAGCAATAAAACTCAAACGTACAGCATTTCTCAAAACTCCTGGGTAACAGCAACCAATGGCCCCGCACCTCTTAAAACAGCTAGAGTCAATGCAACAACCGTTTCAACTAATGGACTAATTTTCGCCATCGGCGGAATTGGGACAGTGAATAACGAAGAGACATATTTGTCAAGCATGGAAATCTACGGTCTAGATAACGCCCCAAATAACTGGAACGATGGTTTCAGTGAAATAAAATATCCCAGGGCAAATGCTTGCGCAATATTTGACAAGGGTTTCATATATCTAATAGGTGGCGAAAATGATGTCGGGTTTGTAAAAACCATAGAACGATTTAATCCCGCTACAAACGAATGGGCGGAATATGACACCTTATCTAAACCCAGAGCAGGACATAGCTGTGCAATCATCAAAGGAAGCATATATTTAATTGGTGGGTACCTTGATTATGCTACGAAGAAAGCTGAACAAATTGTCGATACTTACACGCCGTCAACCACATCTGGCAAAGGAGTATTTGACTATACTAAAACCAGCTTTAACCAAGCTGGTATAATCAAACCTGCAGTATCCGTGTTCAATGACAGGATTTATATGTTCGGAGGAATTACCGGCAAGCTTTTAAGCTATCAAGGCACTACAATTTCTGAGAAATATACGCCATTCACGGATAGCTGGAAGGATTTAGAGTCTGTTCCTGCCCCGACAGAATTACCTCTTATTGAGACCCCACCAAGCAACAACCCGTACAGTGTGGTAGTAGGAAATAAAATTTATGTTTTTGCGAACAACCACATACTAACATCTCTTGAAGGAGACATCACAGCAACCCGCCGAAACTCTACTAACATTTACGTGCTGGAATAATTTATTTCTTCCCAAAGTTTATTGAGATATACGCGATAAGTGGAAACACATAAAAACCTGTCTTAATACCAATAGTAGGTAAAAACTCTTCAAAAGTGACCGGGTAACCAACATGATAAATAGGAAAGTCAGAGTAAAATGATAACACTCCATATGACACCGTTAACACGCTAACTACAATAAATGCAGGGATTTTTAGCTTGAGTAACCACGCAAAAACCAAAAAACTTAAAATAGTCACAGGCATCACAAAAGCGGTTACATTCGGAAAGGAACGCACTAAATAAAACAATGCGATCTCCACTACTATAATTAACATAAAATATTTTGAAGCTGCCATCATATGGCTTACGTATTTCAATTACTTTCCCCTGAGACTTTTTAAACGAAATTATTGACTCTACAAACTTACTCCTATTAGAAGTAAATCATATAAATATGCACCATTTACATTCAAGACTGACGACTAAGATACCAATGTCACCAAAACCACACACTATTAAACATCATGTCTCGCCCACTTTAAAAGCAGACACTCAACACATAAGCAATTAGTCTACAGCTGTCAGAATTGATATATCACGAATCGAATCAATTTATTAACGTCCATAAAAAAAGCGCCAATTAAAAATTGGCGCTTTTTTTATGTTCTAAATACTTATGCTTCTGTGTCAGTTACGTTTTCACGACCAACTAATTGCACCAAAGCCATCGGCGCATTATCACCAGCACGGTAGCCGTATTTGAGTATACGAACATATCCGCCTGGTCGTTCTTGAAAGTGAGGACCAAGTTCTGAGAACAACTTACCTACAATTTCTTTGTCTCGCAATCTTGCAAATGCTAAACGACGATTAGCAACAGAGTCTACTTTTGACTTAGTAATCAAAGGCTCTGCTACACGACGCAATTCTTTTGCTTTAGCTAGAGTAGTTTTAATAGTTTCGTGCTTAAGCAGTGATACAGTCAAGCTTTGTAGAGTTGCTTTTCTGTGGCTGCTGTTACGGCTCAGTTGCCGCCCAATGTTTCTATGACGCATATTAAAATCCTAAAATTCTATCTATTTGCAACACAGCTTATACTGTATCTTTCAGTTTTTCTTTCAGCTGTGCTGGTGGCCAATTATCAAGGCGCATTCCAAGAGACAACCCCTTAGTTGCAAGCACATCCTTGATTTCAGTAAGAGACTTCTTACCTAAATTAGGTGTTTTAAGCAACTCGACTTCGGTTCTTTGAATTAAATCACCGATGTAGTAAATGTTCTCTGCTTTCAGGCAGTTTGCTGATCTTACTGTTAACTCAAGATCATCAACCGGACGCACAAGAATTGGGTCAACTTCTGGCTCATCTGCTTTTTGTTCAACTTCAGTCTTACCTTTGAGATCGATAAAATGAGTAAGTTGATCCTGCAATATCGTGGCTGATGCTCGAATCGCTTCTTCTGGATCAATAGTACCATCTGTTTCTAACTCAATAATCAACTTATCAAGATTAGTGCGCTGATCGACACGTGCACTATCTACAGAATAAGTTACTTTCACCACTGGACTGAATGTAGCGTCTAACTGCAAACTTCCGATAGGTCGATCTTCATCATTAGAACGGGCTGTAGAGGGCTGATAGCCACGACCACGCGCGACCTTGATCGTCATGTTAATCTCACCAGACTTTGTAAGATTAGCAATAACGTGGTCGGGATTCATAATCTCTACATCGTGACCTAATGCAATATCGCCCGCAGTAACAAGACCAGGTCCGGTTTTATTAAGCGTTAAGGTAACTTCATCCTTCGAATGCATCACAATCGCGAGTTCTTTCAAGTTTAGCAATATTTCTATTACATCTTCTTGAACACCCTCAATAGTACTGTATTCGTGAAGCACGCCATCAATTTCGACTTCAACCACCGCACAACCAGGCATAGAGGACAGCAAGATTCTTCTTAGCGAACTACCCAGTGTATGCCCAAACCCTCGCTCAAGCGGCTCTAATACTACTTTTGCTTTGGTTTCTGAAATCTTTTGCACGTCAACCAAATGAGGCTTTAACAGATCGCCTAAAGAACCTTGCATGAAATATCCTCTTCTTAAGTTCTAACTGAGTAATTACTTAGAGTACAATTCAACAATCAATTGCTCGTTGATATCAGATGGTAACTCGCTACGCTCAGGAACTTGTTTAAACGTTCCTTCCATTTTATCAACGTCAACCGACAACCAATCTGAAAACCCACGTTGCTTAGCAGCATCCAATGATGCTTTAATCCGCAATTGTGCTTTAGCTTTTTCTCTAATAGACACCACATTTCCTGGCTTAATCAGATACGATGGAATATTTACCTTAGACCCATCAACTAAAACTGCATTATGGCGTACCATTTGTCGTGCCTCTGATCGAGAAACGCCGAAACCCATGCGATAGATCACATTGTCCAAACGACTCTCAAGTAGTTGCAACAAGTTTTCACCAGTAGAACCTTTAATGCGATCAGCTTCTTTATAATACAATCTAAACTGATGTTCTAATATGCCGTAAATGCGTCTAACCTTTTGCTTTTCGCGTAACTGGGTCGCATAGTCAGACAAACGTCCACGTCTCTGCCCGTGCTGTCCAGGAGGAAATGGTCGATTCTCCATTGCACACTTGCTGGTGTAACATTTGTCACCCTTTAAAAAAAGCTTTACAGCTTCACGTCGACATTGTCGACATTTTGATCCTATATAACGTGCCAAGGTAATTCTCCAGGTCTAAACTCTTCTTTTCTTTGGCGGACGACAACCATTATGAGGTATCGGTGTGACATCCGTAATATTGTTTATTTTAAAGCCCACTAAGTTTAATGCCCGAACCGCGGACTCGCGACCTGGACCTGGACCTTTTACAAATACATCTACATTCTTGACACCGTATTCTTGAGCAGCTCTAGCAGCCCGTTCTGAGGCAACCTGTGCGGCAAAAGGCGTGCTTTTACGTGAACCGCGAAATCCTGAACCACCCGCCGTCGCCCACGTCAATGCATTACCTTGACGATCTGTAATAGTAATAATTGTATTATTAAACGAGGCGTGAATGTGAGCCACTGCATCGGATACGTTTACTTTAGTCTTCTTGCGGTTTTTAGAAGCAGCTTTTGCCATAATCTTTTTTCAACCTGCCTAATATTTATTTCTTAATCATTTTACGTGGACCTTTTCTGGTCCTCGCATTAGTTTTAGTGCGCTGTCCGCGCAACGGTAAGCCACGTCTATGGCGAATACCCCTATAACTACCAAGATCCATCAAACGTTTTATGTTCATGGAAACTTCACGACGCAAATCACCTTCTACAATGAAAGTTCCTACTGCCGCTCTAAGAAGCTCTAACTGCTCCTCAACCAAATCCCTAATTTTAGCTGTAGGGTCTATGCCAGTCGAAGCGCATATTTGTTTTGCTCTTGTAGAACCAACCCCGTAGATCGCTGTTAAGGCAATCACAGTATGTTTTTGGGTTGGTATATTTATTCCTGCTATACGCGCCATGCGTTAATCTCCCAGCGAACTTTGGGCCAATAAAGGCGCCGAATTCTACTATTCTTCTTAATAAAAATCAATAACCAATTAGCCTTGGCGTTGTTTATGTTTAGCTTCTTTACAAATAATGCGAACAACACCTTTACGACGTACCACTTTACAATTTCTGCAAATCTTTTTAACAGATGCTCTAACTTTCATAAAATACTCCAAAAATATTTCTATTACCGCACCAGTCCGCCGCGGCCATGTGATTTTAGGTTTGCCTTTTTCATGAGGCCATCATACTGGTGAGACGTCATATGGGCCTGAACTTGCGCCATAAAGTCCATTACGACAACGACCACTATTAACAGCGATGTTCCGCCGAAATAGAATGGGACATTCCAGTACAAAATCAAAAACTCTGGCAACAAACAAACAGATGTTATGTATATTGCGCCCGCAAGAGTCAACCGAGACATTATGGCATCTATATATTTCGCGGTTTGCTCTCCAGGCCTAACCCCAGGAATAAAAGCCCCAGACTTCTTTAGATTATCCGCAGTATCTTTAGGATTAAAAACCAATGCCGTATAAAAGAAACAGAAGAATATAATCGCTATTGCGTAACAAAGAACATATAGCGGCTGCCCTGGCGATAACGTCGACGCGATATCTTTAATCCACTCCAGCCCCTCTCCCGCACTACCGACCCAGCCACCTAATGTTGCTGGAAACAATATAATACTTGATGCGAATATAGGTGGGATAACCCCGGCCATATTAACCTTCAAGGGAAGGTGACTTGTACCACCCTGATACAGCTTATTGCCTTGTTGACGCTTTGCATAGTTAACGGTTATACGCCGCTGTCCGCGCTCAACGAACACAACAAAAAATGTAACAGCCAGCGCTAAGATAAATAATATCAGCACCGTAAACCACTGCAGTTCACCAGTTCTGGCAAGCTCCATAGTGCCCGCTACAGCCGCAGGCAACCCAGCAACGATACCAGCAAATATAATTACCGAAATACCGTTCCCAATCCCTCGCTCCGTCACTTGCTCACCCAACCACATCAGAAACATGGTTCCAGTAACCAGCGTAACAACAGCTGTTACCATAAAAAGTGGACCCGGGTCGATTACGACTGAAACATTACCGATTCGCTGCTGCTGCAATGCAACCGCTATCCCGGTAGCTTGAAATGAAGCCAAGACCAAGGTTAGCTGACGGGTATACTGAGTAATCTTGCGCCTACCCGCCTCACCTTCCTTCTTCAGCTGCTCTAACTTAGGCCAAACTGACGTTAACAGCTGGACTATTATAGAAGCAGAGATATAAGGCATTATACCTAAAGCAAATACCGACAATCGACCAAGTGCGCCTCCTGAAAACATATTAAACATGTCCAGGATCGTGCCTTTTGTCTGCTCGAACATAAGAGCCAGCGCAGCTGGATCAATACCTGGAACAGGTATATGCGCACCAATTCGAAAAACAATGATTACGCCGATTACAAACATCAGACGCTGTCTCAATTCTGTCAGTTTGCCGCTAGACATACTAGAGGCCATAGAGGGAGCGTTAGCCACGTTATAGTTCTACCTTGCCGCCAGCTGTTTCAATTGCCGCTCTAGCTCCAGGAGTAACTCCCAGGCCTTGAATCGTCAAAGACTTTGATATACCGCCAGATAATATAACCTTAGCGTGCTTTATATACTCGGGTATGACGCCGCATTGCTTAAGAGCCGCCAAGTCCACAATACCGCTTTCAACTTTCTCTAGCTCATGCAAGCGGATTTCTGTTTTAAACTTCTTAGTTCTAGATGTAAAACCAACTTTTGGCAGTCGTTTCTGCAAAGGCATCTGACCACCCTCAAAACCTGCCTGTACTTTTCCGCCTGAACGTGACTTCTGACCTTTATGTCCGCGCCCACACGTCTTACCATAACCGGACCCAATCCCACGGCCCACGCGCTTCCTAGAAGTCCTAGACCCCGGTCCTGGCTTTAATGTATTCAGTCTCATTTTATACTTCCTCTACCCGTAGCATATAAGAGATTTTATTTACCATTCCACGGTTTTCCGGGGTATCGATAACCTCTACTGTATGATGCATTCTTCGCAGACCCAGTCCAGCAGCACAAGCCTTATGGTTTTTTAATCGGCCACTAGTACTACGTACCAGTGTCACTTTTAGCTTTTTATCACTCATGATTAACCCAATATATCTTCTACTGTTTTACCGCGTTTAGCTGCCATCATCTCTGGCGACTTCATGTTAGCCAAACCCTTTATTGTAGCTCTCACAACATTTACCGGATTATTTGAGCCGATGCACTTTGCCAGTACATTATGCACACCAACAACTTCGAAAACAGCGCGCATTGCGCCTCCAGCTATTATGCCGGTACCTTCTGAAGCTGGCTGCATGTAAACCTTAGCTGCGCCGTGGTCACCCAGTAACGGATACTGAAGCGTATCACCATCTAGCTGCACATCAACCATATTGCGGCGAGCTTGCTCCATAGCTTTCTGAATAGCAACCGGAACTTCACGCGCTTTGCCGCTACCAAATCCGACTCGCCCCTTACCATCCCCAACAACCGTTAGCGCAGAAAAACTGAAGACCCGGCCGCCTTTCACTACTTTCGCTACCCGATTAACTGCTACAAGCTTTTCTTGTAGATCATCTTTACCTGCAGCTGTATCAAAATTAGCCATTATACACCTTCAATAATTTAAAATTTAAGCCCATTTTCTCTTGCAGCTTCTGCTAGAGACTTAACGCGACCGTGATATTTAAACCCAGAACGGTCAAATGCGACCTCCGAGACACCTTTTTCTACACCGCGTTCGGCAATTATTTTGCCGACTAACGAGGCCGCATCACAATTTCCAGCATGCCCATTGAGTAACTCTTTAATCGACGCCTCGTTAGTTGAAGCAGAGGCTAACACTGTAGCTCCTTCAGCGCTAATAATTTGGGCGTAAATATGATTTGGAGTACGATGCACGCAAAGGCGGACTTTGCCCAATCGCTTCAATCTCGATCTCGTTTTCACGGCCCGTCTAATTCTTGAGTCTTTCTTATTCATATTAACAGCCTTTATTTTTTCTTGGCTTCTTTACGAGCAACAAATTCGTCAGCATAACGAACACCCTTACCCTTGTAAGGCTCAGGCGGACGATAGGCGCGAATATTTGCAGCCACTTGCCCTACCACTTGCTTGTCATAGCCCTTTATAAGGATTTCAGTCTGGTTAGGCGTTTCTATAGTGATACCTTCTGGAGCCTGATAGACTACTGGATGGGAGAAACCAAGAGTAAGATTCAGCTCCTTGCCCTTAGCTTGGGCTCGATAACCAACACCGATAAGTGTTAATTTACGCTCAAATCCTTTGGTTACGCCTACAACCATATTGTTCAACAAAGCGCGAGTAGTACCTGAAAGTGCCACCGCCTCTTTTGAGCTTTTTAATGCCTTAACAGACATTACATTACCGTCGACATTCGCAGAGACCAAGTGATGAACCTCGAAGCTCATAGCTCCAATAGGACCTTTAACTGATACACTTTGCCCGCTTAAGTTCACTTCAACTCCCGAAGGAATCTCGATCGGCATTTTTGCTACACGTGACATAAAATTCTCCAGTTACGATACGTAACAAATTACTTCGCCGCCGACGCCAGCTTTTCGAGCCGTACGGTCAGTCATTATACCTTTCGAGGTGGAGATGACAGCCACGCCCAACCCATTCTTAATCTTCGGAAGCTCATCTGCGCTTTTATAAATGCGCAAACCAGGTCTGCTTACGCGCTTAATCTGCTCGATTACCGCTCGGCCTTCGAAATACTTAAGAGAAACAGCTAACTCTGGCTTGTCATCAGAAGTTGCTTCAACCTTCAATACATACCCTTCATCTTTCAGCAAATTAGCGATTTGCTGCTTCAATTTTGAAGAAGGCATTTTTACTACAGATTTGTTTGCAGACTGCGCATTGCGTATTCTGGTTAACATATCCGCTATTGGATCCGACATTGACATTTTATATACTCCAGCCTTACCAGCTTGATTTAACCAAGCCAGGAACATCGCCTCTCATGGCCGCTTCTCTTAACTTGTTTCGAGACAAGCCAAATTTTCTGTAATAACCATGAGGACGACCAGTTATTTTACAACGATTACGTTGACGAACCGGACTTGAATTACGCGGCAGCCTATGAAATTTAATCGCTGCTTGCTCACGCTCTTCTTCACTAATATTCATGTCGAACATAGCGACCTTCAAAGCATTCCGTTTTACTGCGTACTGAGCTACCATTTTTTCGCGCTTGAACTCGCGATTAATCATACTTTGCTTAGCCATTTTTTGCTCCCGCAACCTTAAACGGAAATTTGAATGCAGCCATCAACACACGACCTTCTTCATCCGTTTTTGCCGTAGTGGTAATTGTTATATCCATTCCGCGCAGCTTATCGATTTTATCGTATTGGATTTCTGGAAATATTATCTGCTCAGTAACACCCATACTATAATTTCCACGACCATCAAAAGACTTTGGACTCATGCCGCGAAAGTCTCGTATACGAGGAATAGCAATCGAAATTAAGCGATCAAGAAACTCATACATACGCTCGTTTCTCAATGTAACTTTACAACCGATTGGCCACCCATCACGAACTTTGAATCCAGCAATAGATTTACGGGCCAAAGTTACAACAGGTCTTTGCCCACTGATCTTCACCATATCACTTGTTGCATGCTCGACGATTTTCTTATCGGACAGCGCATCACCTAAACCCATATTAAGGGTGATCTTAGTGATCTTAGGTACTTCCATTACACTATTGTAATCGAAGTGCTTCACAAGCTGTGGTACCACTTTTTCTTTGTAATGCTGTTTTAACCTAGCCATGACCTACTCCGGGTTACGCGTCGACGCTTTCGCCGTTGGATTTAAAGATACGAGTTTTTTTACCGTCTTCTAGTGTCTTGAATCCAACTCTATCACCCTTGCCGGTGGTCGAATTAAAGATCATAACATTAGACACTTGAAGCGGCGCCTCTTTCTCTATAATTCCACCAGGCACTCCTTGATTTGGGTTACCCTTCGTATGGCGCTTAACCATATTTACGCCGTCAACAAGAATTCGATCACTAGACACCACTCGTGCCACGTTACCTCGTTTGCCTTTGTCTTTTCCAGCAACAACTATTACATCATCACCTTTGCGAATTTTACGCATAACTTGTAACCTTATTAATTAAATTACTTCCGGTGCTAGCGAAATAATTTTCATGAAATTTTCTGTTCTCAGCTCGCGCGTCACCGGTCCGAAAATTCGGGTGCCAATTGGCTGCTTCTGAGCGTTTAACAATACCGCCGCATTGCCGTCAAACCGAATAACTGAGCCATCAGGGCGTCTCACGCCCTTTCTAGTGCGCACAACTACCGCGGTATACACATCGCCCTTTTTGACCTTTCCTCGGGGAATCGCTTCTTTTATGCTGACTTTGATGATATCACCTATCTCAGCATATCTTCGATGCGACCCACCTAGTACTTTGATGCACTGAACTCGTCGCGCACCACTATTGTCTGCTATGTCAAGTACTGACTGCATCTGAATCATGGGTTTTCTCCAAAGTAGCTAGAAAAGGTGCCGTACTAAACGGGCGACGGATTCTAACATACATTTTTGTAATCTCAAAATCCACGTTTTAAAAACATGGATTCATGTAAATATTATAATATCTAATTAAAAACCTTTAACTTGCTTTACTAACAATATCAACAAGTTGAAAACGTTTTTTCCTAGACAGAGGCCGACACTGCTTTATGGTAACCATGTCTCCTAAAGAGCACTGATTATCCTCATCATGAGCCTGCAATTTTGTAGAGCGCTTAATATACTTTCCGTATAGCGAGTGCTGTATTTTGCGCTCTATGGATACAGTTATTGTTTTATCCATTTTATCGCTAACAACTCGGCCCGTAAGCACGCTGGCAGTTTTGTTGTCTTCACTCATTATTCAGCACCTTTTTCTTTTTGGTTAATCACGGTTTTAATGCGCGCTATATCACGCCTAACCTGCTTAACCTGGTGATTTTGACCCAGCTGCCCCGTCGCATGCTTCATGCGCAAGTTAAACTGCTCTTTAAGCGAGTCCAACAACTTCTGCTTCAATTTCGCGACATCGTCGCTTCTCAATTCTTCTACTTTCATCTAAATCACCGTACGAAATACAAAGGTAGTTTTTAATGGCAATTTAGCTGCTGCTAGTTTAAATGCTTCGCGTGCAATTTCTTCCGTCACGCCTTCCATCTCATAAAGCATTCTACCAGGCTGAATTTGAGCCACCCAATATTCCACGTTTCCTTTCCCTTTACCCATTCGAACTTCCAATGGCTTGTTTGTAATAGGTTTATCAGGAAAAATTCTAATCCATATTTTACCGCCACGTTTAACGTGACGAGTCATTGCGCGACGCGCTGCCTCTATTTGTCTAGCAGTTATACGTCCACGCTCGGTAGCTTTCAGACCAAACTCACCGAAGCTAACTTTTGCTCCAGTTGATGCCCAGCCTTTGTTTGTACCTTTAAACTGCTTACGAAACTTAGTCCGCTTCGGTTGTAACATTTGCGGCTCCTTACTTTAACCGTTGGCACCGGCTTTAGTATTAGCCGTCTCTTTAACTTCAGGAGTGTTTTTATCAAAAACCTCTCCTTTGAAAATCCAAACTTTGATTCCGATTATGCCGTAGGTTGTTAAAGCTTCAGCAGTACCATAATCGATGTTTGCCCTTAAGGTATGCAAAGGCACACGGCCTTCTCTATACCATTCCGCACGAGCGATCTCAGCGCCGTTTAAACGGCCACTTACGTTTATGCGAATACCTTGTGCGCCGAGACGCATTGTATTAGTCACTGCACGCTTCATTGCTCTACGAAACATAATTCGCTTAACAAGCTGCTGCGCAATACTTTCCGCTACTAACGTTGCATCAAGCTCAGGCTTACGAATCTCTTCTATATTGATGTGGACAGGAACTCCCATCATTTTAGAGACTTCATTCCTAAGACGCTCGATATCTTCGCCTTTTTTGCCTATAACGATACCAGGACGCGCTGAATGAATAATTATTCTTGCGTTTTTGGCTGGTCTCGCTATTTCAATCTTACTAACCGAGGCATGTGCTAATTTCTTTCTTAAGAAATCGCGGACTTTTAAATCCACGTGAAGATAGTTTGCATAATCTCGCGACTCTGCATACCACTTAGAATTCCAATCAGTTGTAATTCCTAGTCGAAATCCTATTGGATGTATTTTCTGACCCATATTATATCCTCTTATCGATCCGACACGGTCACAACAATGTGACTGGTTCGTTTCAAAATTCGATTTGCTCGGCCCTTAGCTCTGGATTTGATTCGCTTGTAGGTTGAACCTTCGTCGACGGTGATCGCGCTAATGCGCAGCTCGTCGATATCAGCACCTTCATTATGCTCAGCATTTGCTATAGCAGACTCTAGAACTTTTTTAACAATCCCAGCCGCCTTTTTATTGCTAAACGATAAAACCTGAAGCGCCTTCTCTACATCAGACCCTCTAACCAGATCAGCAACCAATCGCGCTTTCTGAGGAGATATGCGGACATATTTTAGCTTTGCTGCTACTTCCATCATATCTCTCCTTATCGCGACTTTTTATCAGCTATGTGACCGCGATATGTGCGAGTAATTGAAAACTCACCCAATTTGTGGCCTACCATATTTTCATTAACCATTACTGGTATATGCTGCTTTCCGTTATGAACGGCTATAGTCAAACCAACCATTTCAGGAACAATCATCGAACGACGCGACCATGTCTTAATAGGTCTACGATTATTCGCCTCAACCGCTTTTTCGACCTTCTTCATCAAATGCTCATCGATGAATGGTCCTTTTTTAATTGAACGTGGCATACGCTTTCCTCTATAAACCTATTTACGTCTGCGTACAATTAGCTTATTTGTACGCTTATTACGTCGAGTCTTGTACCCTTTAGTAGGTACACCCCATGGTGTAACCGGATGGCGTCCACCTGATGTTCTCCCTTCACCACCACCGTGCGGGTGATCAACCGGGTTCATAACAACACCTCGAACAGTGGGACGAACACCTCTCCATCTCGTAGCACCGGCTTTACCCAGTGATCGCAAACTATGCTCTGAGTTACTTACCTCACCGATAGTTGCACGACAATCCGAGAGAACAAGCCTTTGCTCGCCTGACCGCAAACGAAGCATAGCGTGCCTGCCTTCTTTTGCAACCAATTGCGCAGATGTACCAGCCGCCCGTGCAATTTGAGCGCCCTTACCAGGCTTTAGCTCAATACAATGAACAGCAGTACCTACAGGGATATTTCTGAGAGGCAAACAATTACCTGCTTTTATTGGCGCATCTAAGCCTGAAGCTAAAGATTCACCAGCCGAAACACCTTTCGGCGCTATAATATACCGTCTTTCGCCATCAGCATACTTTAATAATGCAATATGCGAGGTTCTGTTTGGATCGTACTCCAAACGCTCAACAACTGATGGGATGCCATCCTTGTTACGCTTGAAATCAATAACACGGTAATGCTGCTTATGACCACCCCCACGATGACGCACCGTGATACGACCATTATTGTTTCGACCAGCATTTTGTATTTGCTTCTCAAGCAGAGGAGCATAAGGCTTACCCTTATGCAATTCCTGATTGACAACCTTAACTAAAAAGCGTCTGCCGGGTGATGTTGGTTTAGTTTTTACTATCGCCATGATCTATTTCCTTTGCGACTATTCCGCACCCATGTAATCAATATCAAAGCCTTTTTCAAGCTTCACGTAGGCTTTTTTCCAATCAGCGCGTCGGCCTTTACCAGCACCGGAACGTCCTTTTGATTTACCTTTCATATTAACTACATTTACGGCATCTACTTTTACTTCAAACAGGAGTTCAACTGCGTTTTTAATTTCTTTTTTAGTTGCATCAGTTGCAACTTTAAACACAAATTGATTATCTGAATCGGCGGACTCTGTTGTTTTTTCAGAAACGTGAGGCGCCAATATAATTTTCATCAATCTTTCTTGACTCATTGGAGTAACTCCTCGATTTTCTTAACAGCGTCCGTAGTAACAACGACTTTATCGTACGCTACAAGTCCAACTGGACTTAATGAGCTAGCAGTCATCGTCTCAACTTTAATTAAGTTTCTTGATGATAGGTGTAAATTCTCATTAAACTCTGCAGTTACAATCATTACACTACCCAAGCCCATAACTTTTAATTTCGCAGCCAGCTCTTTAGTCTTTGGAGTCCCTGGTGAGATAGACTCAACAATCACTAATCGATCCTGACGCACAAGCTCAGAGAAAATAGACTGCATCGCAGCTTTGTGCATTTTCTTATTAACTTTTTGTTCATAGTTACGAGGTGATGCTGCGAAAGTTACACCGCCCCCTTTCCAGATTGGGCTGCGAATAGTTCCTGCACGCGCACGACCACTACCTTTTTGATTCCAAGGTTTAGCGCCACCGCCTCGAACAGCCGCACGGTTTTTCTGAGCCTTAGTTCCAGAACGTCCCGCCGCCATATAGGCAGTAACAACCTGATGAATCAGATCCTCATTAAAATCTCTAGCAAAAACCGCTTCAGAAAGCGATAAATTAGATCCGGAGTCTGCGCCATTTTCTGTGGTTATCTTATAATCCATTTTATACTCCTCAGACCTTAGCTTTAATTGCAGGGCGAACAATCACATCGCCGCCTTTTGAGCCAGGAACCGCACCTTTAACTAAAATTAGGTTACGCTCTTCATCGACACGAACAACCTCAAGCGTCATGGCTGTGCGGCGCACGTTACCCATTTGGCCTGACATTTTCTTGCCTTTGAATACTTTACCGGGAGATTGGTTTTGACCGATTGACCCATGCGCCCTGTGAGCCAGAGAGTTACCATGAGTTGCATCTTGCATTTGGAAATTCCAGCGCTTGATAACACCAGCGTTACCTTTACCTTGCGAGGTACCGGCTACGTCGACTTTTTGACCAGCTTCAAAAATACCAACCTTAACTTCTGAGCCTACTTCAATACCACTAAGCTCGGCTTCTGTTAGTCGAAACTCCCAAAGACCACGGCCGGCTGCTGAACTGGTTTTTGCAAAATGGCCAGCCATAGCTTTAGTTACACGACTTGCTCTACGCTCTCCAACAGTAACTTGCATTGCAAGATAACCATCAGTTTCAGCATTCTTAAGCTGCGTAACTCGATTTGGTTCGACTTCAATTACAGTAACGGGCACGGCTTCACCATTTTCGGTGAATACGCGCGTCATACCGCACTTTCGTCCGATGACACCTATAGTCATTTTTATTTCCTCTATTTGCTAATTACGATTGATCAGCAGGGTAATTTAAAATAAATTTTTACTAATTTAGCTTGATCTGAACATCTACACCAGCTGCAAGATCCAACTTCATCAATGCATCAACTGTTTTATCTGTAGGATCTACAATATCCAGCAAACGTTTATGAGTTCGAATTTCATATTGATCTCGAGCATCTTTATTTACATGCGGCGACGTCAATACTGTGAACTTTTCAATCTTTGTAGGCAATGGAATAGGACCACGAACATGCGCTCCAGTTCTTTTTGCTGTTTCAACTATTTCTTTAGTTGACTGATCAATCAAGCGATGATCAAAACCTTTCAATCGAATACGTATACTTTGGTTATTAGTCATTAATAATTACTCAAATATTTTAGCAACAACGCCCGCACCAACTGTGCGTCCGCCTTCACGAATTGCAAATCGCAAACCATCCTGCATCGCAATCGGTGCAATCAATTTTACTTTCATATTAACGTTATCACCAGGCATTACCATTTCAA
>JAOTSL010000033.1 GCA_029864945.1 Gammaproteobacteria bacterium | reverse complement strand
AACTTCGTCATTGTTTGGAATGTGTTGTTCACGAATGAGTAATATTATTCCAGATGCGCTAATAATATCAACTGGGTTTGGGTCTGCGATAACGTGGCCATTATTATCAATATAAGCTAACGCAGTGCCGAGGTTTTCGTTAATCAATACACAAACAACATTTGCCCATTTAGTTTTTTCGATTGTAACATCGTAGCGGCGTGTATGATTACCGCCATGCGTAAAAAGGTTCTCGAGCACTATTTCACAGCCTGGTGCCACTATTGCGCGTACGATAAGCTCAGGGTATGCACGAATGGGCCGGATAACAGAATTTGCGCCAGCAGATAGAAAGCGAGAGCGATTATTGTCGTCGACACATTCTACGGTAAGGTTTGCACTGGTTTGCTGCTCTCTGAGGCGATGTAGAATATCAAACGTCACACTGTCTGATATGCAGTCTGTTTCATCAGCGGCTAATATGACAATTTGCGCCGCACCAGTGACATTAACCGCGGCAAGGCTATCCAGGTTGTTAGCTGTTCCTGAGTAATGTATGACCCCCAGTTTTTGTAGTGAGGGGTGTAATCCATCGGGGTACGCAGGTGTAAGTAGTAGTATGGGAATGTCTTTAAAGCTTTCGTGTGCACGAAACTGTGTAATTAAACGCTCAAAATATTGCTCGGCATTATGTGTTGGCGTGTTAATAATGAGTATGTGGTCTTGCATATTCCATCTCCATTGTCCTTTAAGCATTCGTTCCCGACGCTCTAGTCTGAAATCAAAATAATCACCGGCTATTTTTGCAAGAATAAAAATACCGCCAAAATAAAGTAGTATGATTGTTGAGAAACGTCCCATTTCCGTTTGAGCAGAAAGGTCCCCATAGCCGACTGTTGTCACAGTTGTTAATGTAATCCAGATTGAATCGGATATAGACAGGCTTTCAAAATAAAGCATGGCAAAGATATGCAATATAACCATGCTGACAAAATAGAGAGCGAGTTTTGCTATTCGCGTTCGAATATTGAGGTCGAGCAAACGCCTGAGTTGTCGGCTGCGCCTGTGTTTTAGGTAAGAGTGAAAAATAATGGTGCGATAATCCTTCTACATTATATGTTAGGAGCTTATATCTTTATCTCCTGTATCTCCAGTTGCAAATTCAATTAACTCTTGCATTACCCTTCGTTTTATTTCAAGCGTGTCTTGAGGGTCGAGGTCGTAACGCTGAGCCAGTTGCACATAATCATCATGGTTAAGCGACGCTGTTAGTCTGGGGCGTTTTGGTGGAGCAGAAACCGGTAGTTTGGTAATTTGGCGTATCATGTCGGAAGGGCTCATTCCATTGATGCAGGCGACTTGCCGTATTTTATCTTGTACTTTTTCATCAACGTAAAAAGCGACTTGTACGGCCCTTAAGGCTTTATTTGACGCTTGCCATTTGCTCGGTAATTCTTTTTTTTTGCTCATCAGGCTGGAAACATCTCTTCAATATCGGACAATGGACGGCGTATTGATATTATTATGTCTGTCTCACCGCCGTCATAAACTTCGGCTTCAATCATAAACTGGCGTTTATTCCCAATCAACATGTAGTACTCGAAATCATCGCCTTCATTTTCGTTGTTCGGTACAGGATTCTTGCGATAGTCACCCTTGTGGAAATAGCCACCCTCGGCATAAATTTCTTGCAAGTATTTATCCGTTGTCCAGTTTTGTAAATCTTCAGGCTCTGAAATACGGTTCAATGTAGCAGGTTCTTCCGTGTCGAAAATATTAGCGAACTCATCCATACTAAATATTTGTTCGACGATATTTCGGTTGATCTTACGTGAAAATGATAGAAAGGGTTCATCATCAGTTTCATCAACAGTCAAATAGACTGATGCTTGAGATCCTCCTTTAAGAGTAAGCTCAGTGAGCTTACGGTCTTCAAAATCGTATGTATTGACATCAGTGACCTGAAACTCTTTGTTACTCAATTCTGGTTGTGGCATTAAATGAAATTTAACAATGTCGCCTTTATTCAAATCTCGTGGATGATCTAGTATGCGAGTTTCTTTTTTTTCATCATTGTTGAAAAATGATTTAAACAGTCCTTTCATGCTCATATTATATTCCCTTTACTTTATCTTAATTGTGCAACGTTTCTGGCGTGTTTCCTAGAGGCTATATAAAAAGCGAAGTTTACAAAGGTAAATGAGACTTTTTCTATCGCCTCTAGGGGATGCGCCAGGAATGTTGGAGGCAAAAAAATGCCACGATTATTACTAATCGTGGCCATCTTGGGAGGGGTGGAGCATATGCAAATCTGAAAAAGGGAGGGGGCTTTCAGATTTACGCTCCTTTTTTAGCTTTTATTCTATCCAATACACTGGAGGCTGAACTGGTCTGGGGACCAATGCCAGCTTCCTTCATCTTTGTGTCCAAAGAGGTATCGGGGCTTTCGTTATCCAGGGTTTCTGCTGCTTTTAATCTATCGTCAAACTCGCGTTGCTTTGTTTTAATGCGTTCTAAAGATTCAGTTGCACTCATTATTTTAGAGTTACTATTTGAAAAACTGTCACTAATTGCTGATGTTGCTTTTTGAACGCTATCAGTCGTCTTTACCATTGTTAGCTGGCGTTTGTATTCGGCCAACGTACGTTCGGTTTTTTTCACCAATTCTCGCAAACGATTAGCGTGAGCAGAGAAACTGGATTGGGCTTCTTGTTGTTGTCCCAAGTCTGATTCAAGGTTCGCAATTTTATCAGCGATCTCAATGGCTAATGCTTCATCACCTTTGTTGAGTGCTGAAATTGCGTAGCCTTCATATTCATTGACTTTGGTTTTTATCTCTTCAATCTCACGACTCGCTGCCATTTCTTTTGCAATGACGGTAGTGAGATCTTGTTTTGCTTTATGTATATGGCCGTCGGCATCTTTAATTTCTTGCTCAAGAATGCGGATACTATTTGCATCAACGAAAGCTTCACCTGCTTCTGTTGCGCCGCCACGTATTGCTGTAAATATTTTTTTCAACAAGCCCATTTTAATTCCTTATATTGCTACTTAAATTTCGTATTTGTTTTCTTTAGCTACAATTCTTTGCTTAGGATCTTTTATTTCAGCTCTTTATTTCAAGAATTCTGACATAACGTCAATTGCTTCTAACGAATTATCACTTAATGTTACGATTTCGTGAGCAATATCTTCAATACTCGAGTTGGTCGATAACGCGCCAAACACCGCATATTGGTCTCCAATGCGAGCGAATGAGGATAATGGCATGGGAATATTCATGTCCAGCATCATTTCGATCAACTCACCTTTAGACTCAGGCTTTATTTCATTTTCACCCCATAAATAAGAGATGCATAAAATCTGTGTGTCTGTTTGTGTCAGATAAACCGGTATTTCTTCACGGCCAACCAGGATGATCTGTAAAACTTCTTCCTCGCCTGGGATAATCTGATTCTCAAAATCATAGCCTTCACGGGATTCCACACTTAGTTTATCCAGTTGTTCAGCAATTTGTTTGATCTTCATTTTTATCCTTTGACATATTATGTCTTAACTTTAATTGATACGACATATTATGTCAAGACATATTATGTCGGAAATGTATTATTATTTACGTAACGATAAATATTGCCCCTGATACGTCACGAGGAATCTACGTCTATTAAATACGTGGTGTTAAAACTTTAAATTTCAACTCGTCTATTTCAATAAACTGAGACAATTATTCAAAATAAGCGCCGATTTGCTGAATAACCTTTCAAATAATCGGAAATAAGTATTTTATGAGAGCAATATGACGTCTATAGGTTCAATTAATTTGAAAAACTGTTGTCAGTAAATATTGTTATTCAGTGACATGGTAGATGCCTTGCTCTTGTTGCCAGGCTTGTTGGTGATATTGGTACAGAGCGTGATTATTAAGGGTGTTTATTTTGATATTTTTTGTTTCTTCAAAATAATTAAGGGGAAAGATAAATGAGGCCTTCATGAGTTCGGGCGTTAACCAATGGGTCTTAACCGTTAATTGAGGTGTTTCATTTAAGCGATTGAGTGCAGATTGGCCATTTTTTGTGGCGATCGTCCAGCCCCACTCTCCAAAGCTGGGTACATTTTGATGAAACTGCTCTACGTGAGCGTAACCGGCAGCTTTTACTGTTTTGCCAATACTAAGGAATGCTTTTTTTGCGTGATAGGGTGAGGTTGACTGCACAACCATTACGCCGCTACCACTGAGTAAGTGCCCTACTTTTTCGTAAAAGCGATCTGAATATAATTTGTTTAGATCAGGATGGCTGGGATCAGGAAGATCAATAATAATTGTGTCAAATAACTTTTGTTGCTGTAATAACTGCTCGATACTCAGAAATGCATCGCCATAAATTATGTTTAAGCGTTTATCTTTCAATGCGTTCTGGTTCAGATCAAGAAGTGCCTGGTTTATGATGGTCCCTGATTCTTCGTCAAACTTTTCTTCTGAAAAAAATTGAATAATAGATTTGTCTAGCTCAAGCATGGTGACGTTTTTAGGATTCCACTTTAACACTTCCCTTAGAGCCAATCCGTCACCGCCGCCAATAACTAATATGTTGTCATGTTTTGCAGAGGCGGTCATGGCGGGATGAACCAGCATTTCGTGGTAGATCCGTTCATCAAAACTGGAAAACTGAGTGCGCCCATTTATATATAGGGCATAAATGGGTGCAGTATTTGGATTCATTATTCGTTTTGTGATCGCAATGTGCTGGTATTGAGTCTGTTCACTGTAAATAACTTTATCTTTATAGAGCGTGGCCTCAAGGTCTGCATCCCACGTGCTGCCCTTATTAAAAATGATAAGTGCAAATGCGATCAATATCAGGTGGCATAGTAAGAAGGCGGGGCTAAATTTAATTTTTTTATGGTAACGAATATAAAATGCGAGACCCGCAATCAGGTTGACTGATGCGGTAAAAACTGCAGCCGTTGTGATTTCCAGTGATAACATGAATAAAACCCAGATGGCAGCACCGATGCCTGCGCCAATGTAGTCTGCACCGTAAATTGTGCCCGCATTGTGAGTCAGGCTTTTGTCATAAAGCGTCTCCCTGATTCGTGCAATTAGTGGAATTTCCATACCGATCAAAAAACCCAATACAAAACCCATAATATAAGGTGAAAAGCGGGCAAATTGCTGAACGAATATAAAAAAACCACCTTCTGGGTTTAAATCGGGTGGTAGCCCGTAGGTATTGGCAATAATCTGGGGTAAGGTATTTGAGAATGCAAACAGGCTCGCAATGATCAAAACGGAACTGAGGCCAAGTAATGCAATAAGTAGCTCAAGCCAGGCAAAATTCGTGAAAGGGTTTTTTAAAAGCTTTGCTGCGAATGAGCCGATGCCCATAGAGACAATCATGATTCCAATCATGGCAAAGATAGTAGTTTCTACAGCGCCTAATACACGGGCCGCGTAGTGGGAAAGTAGATACTCGTAGATGAGACCGCACCCGGCGAGTACGGCCATAATGACAATGATTAAAGCATCGTCAAGCAGCAGTTTTAACGTTAGTTTGTTTTTCAAAGCTACTTTAAGTATTTTTTAGGCAATCAAGCCAGCCAGCAATAAACCGATAGACACATAAATAGTTGCTTCAATAAAACCGATCCCCATGTTTTGCTGGATATCCACTTCATTAACAACATCAATTTTTGCCAGGATAATATGACGGGCAGCGATAGCAATCAGTGAAAGTGCGATCGTGAGGATAATCGAAATACCCCCCCAGGCCAAGCAAGCCATTAGAAGGCGTTCATCATTATAAGGCACAAAGCCTGACGCAGCCGTAACAGCTAGTGCGACTCCAATTTTATGTCCGCAATAACGCAATGCAATTGCTTTGTTACCGTTTTCAAGTGCTACTTGAAGGCTTTGGCCATTATGTCTTGATGCGTAAACTTTATTACGGTACTGGGTGACCAGAATCAATACAATTTGCGAGACGATAAATCCAATGACAACGGCAATTAATCCGAACAAGCTGGTATCGTCAATCCAACTCATAACGGCTTTTACGATAATGGCGGTTGCGAGCAGATTGCCAACATCCACAATAGCAGCAGCCATGTTGCCTTTCATAATTTGGTCATGAATGTTGATATCAGGCATGGCAAAGTTGTCTAGAACTTTTCTGGACAGCATCATCAAAATGATACCAAGTACACCGTAGGTGACGACTAGCAAGATTTCCTTGAACAGTGAGCTGCCGGCGTCACCGGAGACCACTCCTGTTAGTACGATAGAAAGTGAAATCAGACCGCCGGCAAAGACAAGTCCAAATGCAAAATTGTCTTTAGCTGCGAGTTCCTCTGTAGTGCTGACGTTACTGATAAGTCCAGCTAATTTGCGAAAAGCGGTTAGTAATATAACCGCGAGTACTAAATCGACGGCGAGTATAGCCAAAAGATCTGGGTACCAGTTAATGAGTGTATTAATTTCCATGTTGAAACCTTTATCTCTAATTCTTAATCGATTTGTGTTGGATTATATTATTTGCCGCCAAAGCCGCCGCGAGAATATGTGCTACGGTTACGAAAGCTGGCCGGTGCAGATCTTTTTGACTGCGTACTTCTATTCTGTGATTTTGAAGAGCTGCCGCCATACGTGCTCTTTCTTCGATCTGAGCTGGCGCTACCATAGCTCTTTTTAGTTACGCCATAGTCTCTTTTTGAACCGTATTTTTTGGTCTTCGGAGGATTAGTATTCTTGTTGCGATAATTACCATTACGTTCTCGACCAACGTCGTTGTAATAACTCCAGTCGCGGTTTCGATTCCATTGGTTGTAACCGTAAGAGCGGCCACCGGTGAGATCTCGAAACATGGAATACATACCGTACCAGGCCCAAACCGATGTCCCGCCACTATTATTCCATTGTCCGTAGGATGGATTTCCAATTAACTGACTACCTGCTCCCATATCTTCGGAACGATTGGCTGCTAAAGTTTCACTTTTGGGTGGGCTATCAACTCTGGGAAGGCTACCTCCTGACATATCGGCCAATACATTCACCACATCGACTAGGGCGAAGTGGTAATTTTCCGGTTGAGCGGCATCGATGATTGAGTTTGCTTCTTGGTACCGTGCAAGTGGCGTTTCAAAAAGCCCAGGCTCATTTTTTAACGTGGATAAACGGTTGTCGAGGTTTTTGTAAATAGCGCCTTTGTTGCCGGCATCGAGTGCGAGGTTGTTAATCAGTGAACCTAATTCGGGTTTTTGAGACTTAAGAATCGCGGCATATTCTTTTAATATCAATGCATTTCTAACTAGCCCAGAATTAATGGCAGACTTGAGATGCTGCATACTTTTCTCAGCAGCACTAATTCGCCCAGGTAATTCTGCCTCAGCCTGCTTGGATGACTTTGGCGGGCCGCCATTGTCCGAGCCGCCACAGCCGCTTAGCATTGCCATGGAAAATAGTGTTATAAATAGTAAAAAACGGGTTAGGGGCAATTGAATGTCCTGATGTTTTTATGTGATTGGCCCAAGTATACTAACAAATGATCAAACAAGTCATCTTGCTTGATCAATGTTATTTTTGCCAAATTATTGGCACACTTACGGTTTGCCCTTAAAACAAAATATTATAATAATTATATTCAAAAAAATGCGCCTGATTAAATACACCATATTATTTTTAACACTTCTTTTTGTTTCCATACCTTATGTTGTGCAGATTGCTGCAACGTCACACCTCGAAAAAAAATTTGGCGTGGAGGCGTCGATAGAAAACGTTCGTTTTAATGTGTTTACTGGAGAAACTGGACTAGAAGGTGTGCATATTTACAGTGACAGCGGTGCGGAGTTTCATTTGGGTCATTTTTTAGTTGATATTGATCTTGGGTTATTGTTTGAGCGTAAATTATATATAGAATCCTTGGCGTTATTGAATGTTAAAACGCAGGTGACAGAGAAAGAAAATTTTTGGAATATTGGCGGTATCGTCATCCCTGTTAATGAAGGGAGTAATCTCCAGAACGGCGAAGTCGTTGAATTGAAATCATCGTGGCAGTTTGGTATTGGTGATATTGAGATTGAAAATGCGGACATCACATTCGATACGCAAAAATTTAAAAGTCAGGTGGTGGTTAAATCATTTAAAATGGATAGGGCTACTGATTGGGGGCCGAATAATAAATCATTGTTTGAGCTGTTATTGCTCGTAAATAAAAATACCGTGTCTTTAAAAGGGGATTTACGACCTTTTTCACCGTCTCTTGAGCTTAATGTTTTTGTTGATGTGCAAGGTCTTTTGCTAACCCCGTTGATAGCGCCATTAGTAGACCCTTTAATGGTACCGCCAATTAGCGCAACTCAAAATAACTTACCTTACAGCGATATACAGGCAACGCTTTTTACCGCTCTGCAATTATCCTATTCAATGAAACACGGTACAAAAAATATTACGTTAAATGGCGAGCTGGCCTTAGTTGATGTATTTTTTAATGATCTCGCCAATGAAATTAGCGTTAAAGAAGAAAAACTTAGCTGGGATGGTGATTTGGCGCTGACGTTTTCTGACAATATCTTAGACGGGACAATCGAATCATTATCCAACCTGAAATTATCTCCGTTGCGAATTGAAACAATCGGAGCACCTATGTTGCTTGGTGCACTTAATAGATTTGAGTTAACAAATATTCGAATAAGTTCGTTCAAATTATTGAAAGTCGATAACATTTTTCTGCAGCAATTTATTGCAGTGAAAAATCTGTCTGAGGATAATGCGGCACCGTTGTCTATCGGGAATATGAATTTGTCAGATGTTCGTTACTTGGATAAAGAGCTAATTATTGACAAAATAGATGTTGTGAAATTGCAGTCAAATCTAATCATCAATCCAGGTGGTGGTTTTCGAGTGACCACAGAATTATTTAAATTTGACGACACGGGCAATAAAATGCCGTCTCATAAAGAAGATAATGTTGAAATGACGTTGGCGAATGAGGAGGGAACAGAAGGGGTAAAGGAAGCCAGCAAGCAATTATTTCCAGTGAAGATTCAAAAATTGAATATTAATACGGATAGTAGTTTTAATTTTGTTGATAACTCGGTAACCCCGGCGTTTGAAACTAAAATTAACAAAATTGATTTTGAATTGGAAAATGTGGATACGCGCGATGATAATGTATGGACTACAGCGACTTTTAGTGCAGATATTGATGATTACGGGCATATCAATTTTAACGGGAAGCTACAGCCTTTTTCTCCGAAGCTAAATGCGAAATTTGAAGCGAATATAAAAAATCTGGCATTAGTCCCATTTTCATCTTATTCAGGTAAGTATGCGGATCTATTCATCAAGCGAGGCTCAGCGAATTCACATATAAAAATAGACATTGTGAATGATAAGTTGAATATAAAAAACAATTTTCAACTCAATAAATTAAAGCTAGAGTCGGGGGATAGTGAGGTTAGTAAAAGCTGGATGGTAGAAATGCCCATGCCGTTGAATTTGACGTTGGATGTATTGCGGGATAAAAATGATATTATCAGTCTAGATATCCCCATTAAAGGAAAGATTTCAGACCCTGATTTTCATCTGCAGTCCATATACAGCACGGCAATGACAAAGGCATTAAGATTTGCGGCTACTTATTATATTACACAAGCCGTTCAGCCGTTAGGTTTGATCATATCGGCAGGTAAACTTATTGGAAAAGCGGTGCAGCCACGTTTTGAGTCGTTGGAGTTTGATTATGGCTCTGTTGAGTTATCTGCAGGCAATAAAAGCCACTTAACAAAGTTAGCAAAACTCTTTATTGAGCGCCCTAAATTAAGCCTAACGGTTTGTGCGATATCAGTTGAAAATGACTGGCTAGCGATAAAGAAAAATTTGACGGATGCAGAAAAAGATAAGGCGGTTGATGAGTCACTGGATATAATGAGCAGGCAAAATCGATTGTTAAAGCTCGCCTCGTCGAGGAGCCAGGCCGTTAAGCGTTATATTGTTGATACTTACGCGCTAGATCCGGCACGAATTAATGAGTGTAGTAGCAAAATAGATAAAGACCTCAAGGCTATTCCGACAGTAGAGCTGTCTCTTTAATATTTACTAATGGTGGTGAGGTGTGAGCTTTCAGGCTGTGCTTCCCTTCATCAGTGATAAATGCCCAGATATCCGGTCGTTGCCTATGAATACCTAGCAACACTTCTCTGCCATTTTCAAAACAAACGTGGCGATCTCCGCAATATTTTATATGTTTGCTTAAGTGTTTGAAGTGGATGCCTATACGCGCAAGAAGCCGAATTAGTTGAGGCTCCATTAGTGCCAACCAATAACTAATTTCGTGTTTTTCACTCATTAATATAATAGCTTTGAATAAACCAAGTGAAATTTGTGCGGCAAATTGTCGTTTTTGCCTTGACGACATCATACCGAAATCATTTCCTATCCCATGTATAGTGCTACTTTCACCGGTACGCTGCCTGAAGTGTTTAGAGATTAATAATCGTGATATTTCGGCGACATGCTCTCGTGGAGCATTCACTAATTTAGCATATTCGTGGCGACAGCTTTGTGTTAAATGAGATTCAATGGGAAATATTTCAGAAACCCGATTAAACGATGGGAGCACTAGACGAACAGAGGCGGCATAAAGTCCTGAATCTTTATGTAATATTAGGCTGTGCGCTGACCGGGTGTCGTATTCGTCAATTTCCGAAGAATTTTTATATTCATTTTCGATAAAATAGTGCTTTTCAACACAAAAAGTCTGGTATCGAAGCTTGTGGCATTCTTGTAAATGTTCTCGAGTTGTTGCAGGAACAATCTCAAAATAATTATTAAAATGGGTAATAATATTTTGCATGTGAATTATTAGCGCCTGAAAAATATGTTTAGGATAGAAGTAAGTAGTTTAGGGTATTCTTTCATCTGGAGCACTTGATTTTGAATGATTGACAAAGTTTCTTCTCAAGGTGCTAATTATAGTCTAGTATCCTTTTATTGTAGGCTGCATTCAATTTAAACATTTATTTAGATTATTATAATAAATAGATTGTCTTGAGGCTATTTAATAGGATTTTGAAAAAATATTATGCAGTATATCGGTTTTTATAAAATGCATTTTAGTTATTGCAGCCGTTTCCCAAAATGGATTCTAATATTATGGGTGCTTTCATTATGCCTTAGTGTAAGTTCTAAGGCTTATTCGAACGATATAATAGTTCACTCTGGTGTGGAAAAAAAGTTATCTCGTAATACATTGCGTTCCATTTACAGTATGAGATTGCAATCATGGGATGACGGTGTTGGGGTAACCGTTTTCATATTAGATCCTGTCGGTGAATCCCATCGGAAATTTTGTTTAGAAACCTTGAGTATTTTCCCGTATCAATTACAAAGGGTGTGGGATGTGTTGGTTTTTTCCGGCACTGGCCAGGCGCCTGTTGTTGTTGAAACGGAGCAGGAAATGATTGCTAGAGTTAAATCAACACCTGGTGCGATCGGTTATGTTACTAAAATGGAGGTGCCTGCTGGTGTTAAAAAAATTAACGTTGAGTAAATGGCACTGCATTATTTATTTGTCGCTGCAATTGTTGCTGTTGCCCGACAGTGTTTACGCTGCCTCGAAATTTTCAAATGTGCATATGAGTGGTTTTATTATGCAGTCTTATATAAAAACTGAAAATAATAATTTTCTAGGCTCGAGCGTAGGCAAAGGAAGCTTAGGGTATACAGAAATTGGAATTAATGGGTTTGTAAAAGTATCACCTAGGTTACAGTTTGCTTCGCAATTACTTTCCCGAAGGGCCGGTAAAACGGATGATGGCAAGCCTAGAGTTGATTTTGCATTATTGGATTATCGTTTAATCGACAAGTCGAATTATGGTTTGGGGCTGCGAATGGGGAGAGTTAAAAACCCTTTTGGGTTTTATAATGAAACAAGGGATGTGTCGTTTACCCGAGAAAATATTATTTTACCCCAGTCAATTTATTTTGAACGCACGAGAGATTTGTCTGTTTCATCAGACGCTATGCATGTTTATGGTCATAAACAAACGACAATTGGTTTATTTAATGGCACATTCGTTGTTGGTATGCCAAGGGTAACAGATGAAAATACGGAATATGCATTGCTAGGTGATAGCAAGTCAGGTGAGTTTGTGGCGAAGCCATCTTTAATTGGGCGCGTCAGGTTTGAGTCAAATGACTCACGCATCACGGGCGCATTTAGTCATGTTAGGTTATTTCTTGATTATGATCCGGCTGAGTCTGAAGCTCCGTCTTTTAACGGTAATGGTGAAGTTGATTTTAAAATGAATATATTTTCACTGAAATATAATTTGATGAGGTGGAGTTTTGTTGGTGAATATGCGCAAAGGAAAGTTAAGTCAGACGGTATAGCGTATATTCCATCTGATGCTAACAACAAAACAGGCGAAAGTTTTTATGTTCAGTCTATCTTTCGGTTTAATCATAAGTGGAATGTAATTGCGAGATATGATGTTTTGTACGCGGATAAAGAGGATCGTGATGGAATGAAATTTACGAAACTGTTATTGGCGAAACAGGTGGCGGTTAAAAACTACTCTCGTTATGCTAAGGATATTATGCTTGGTGTGCAATTTAAGATGAGCAGGTATTGGATGAGCAGATTGGAGTTACACTCTGTTGACGGTACTGCCTGGCTGCCAAAGCAAGATAATGCTGATGAATCCATGATAGAGCGTAAGTGGAAAATGTTGAATTACTCAATGTCGTATCGTTTTTAGTTTATAAAGAAGATTGTATGCAAAAGCTTCGTGTTCAGGAAAAAACAGTTTTCTTCAGTTTGAAATGGAGTGTGTTGTTATTCCTTAGTCTCATTTTAATCGTTATCAATAGCTATTTTTATTATTTTCATAAGTCTGGCCTTGAGGAAGGATTTCAGGCGGATCGAGATCTCGCGTTACAGCGTAATACCGTTCAGCTTGAGGGTTTGATAAGTCAATCAGCCGTTTATTTGCAACAGATCGCCGAAATTACTCCTTCTTTGTATGGTATGCAGACGTTGATTGATAATGACGATACTAATGCGTTGTATAGTTTATTTGAATCTCAGTGGCCGACCTTGCAAATACAGGCAGATATCGACACGGTTGGTTTTTATAATATAGGGGCTGATAAATTAAAATTGTGGGGTGATACAGGTCTTTTGCAAAGTTCGTTTGCCCCTTTTATTGACGATTTGTTATCTGATAGGCGTAATATTGAGAGGCCGGTCACTAAAGTTTATTGCAGTGTAACCTGTCGTCAATATGTGTTTGTTCCTATTTTTTCTCAACAAAAACAATGGGGCGTTACTATTGTGGGGCGGTCATTGGTGGAGTCGATAATTAATTTCAGTCGCACTGCAAATATCGATATCGGGATTTTGTCAGCGGAGTATGTTGATTCACAGAGTTCGCCTCGAATCATGAGTCCCTGGGAAGTAAAAGTTATAGCGCTTTCCAATTACGCGAAAACTAACTCAATATTAAAAACATTTTCAAAAAATGTTGCGTTATCTGATGTTGAAAAGCATGGTTCAATTCAGAATGTGGGCGGTAAAATTTTTGAAATAAAAGCACGGCTATTAGATGAGTCAAGTGAAGTATACGTTGTTTTTCTTGAGGATATATCTGAGCCTGTTAGCGTTATAGAAAAAGCAGTGAGCGAAACACTTTGGACAGGGATTTTTGGTGTGCTGTTATCTGAATTAGCACTGCTGCTCATTTTGTGGCCAACGATGTCAAATTTAATGCGAACACTCAACGTAATTCCGCTGCTTGCCGTCAGCGCTTTTGGGCGAGCGCGGGAATCTGTTAGCCAGCCTAGGCGGTTTTCTTTGTTTAAAGACGAGATTGATATACTTGATGAGTCGATCATTGACTTGGCAACCCAACTAGAGGGGCTTGAAAAGAGTGTCGAGGAGCGCTCAAGGGCTCTATCGAAAAAGATGGGTGAATTGACCGTAGAGCGAGATTTTATAAAGCATTTGTTAGATACTGCTCAGGTTATTATTGTAACAATGGATGCAAATGGAAAAATAATTCTGGTTAGTCAGCAGGTTGAAAGTGTTATTGGTTATCGTCCTGAGGAACTCGTCGGGCAGGGGTTTTCCAGGTACCTTTGTGGTGAATCAGATCAATCATTATTTAGATATAATTTGAAAAAAGTGTCTGATGGTGGGCTTTCTCGGTACCGGAATGAGATTAGCCTGCCGCGGAAAAATGGCAAGCTATGTACCATTGAGTGGTTGCACTCTCATATTGAATCTAAAAATACCAATGGTGCAACAGTTTTATCTGTCGGCTTAGACGTTTCTGACCGTAAAGCATATGAGCAAGAAATTGGATGGCTGGCAGACCATGATTCATTAACTGGATTGTATAATCGTCGCAGATTTAATTCAATTTTAAAAAGAACATTGAGTATCGCAAATAGGTATAAGCAGGATGTCGGCTTACTATTTCTGGATCTGGATAATTTTAAACAACTTAATGATACTTTAGGGCATCAAACCGGTGACCTTTTAATAAAGGCGGTATCTGACTGCCTTAAACTTATATTGCGCGAGTCGGATTATATTGCTCGATTAGGTGGTGATGAATTTGCGATTATTCTACCTAATATAATGGTAGATGATGCTGTTGACGTGGCAAATAAAATTAACAAGCATTTAATTTCCTTACGATTACCAATGATGGACAGTAATCACCGGACCAGTGCAAGTATTGGTGTTGCTATGTATCCAGATCATGCGGTGAGTGCGAACGATTTACTATCAAATGCTGATTTGGCAATGTATCAAGCAAAATCTCGAGGTCGTGGTTGTTGGCATATGTTTTCTAAAGAGGATAATGTAAAAGAACGAATTGAAACGCAGTTGTACTGGCGACATAAAATTGTAGATGCTTTGGCACATGATAAGTTTGAATTGCATTATCAGCCGATTTTAAATATTTCTGATAATGATGTTTCTCATTATGAAGCGCTTATTCGTATTAGAGATGATAATGGAGACTTGTTGTTGCCGTCGCCGTTTATCGCGGTAGCAGAAAAAACCGGGTTGATTCATGATATTGATCATCTGGTATTGCGTAAGGCGATATCTGAGTTGCAGAGACAGTCTGAAATAGGAAACGAATTGGTGATGGCGATTAATCTGTCCGCTCATTCTTTTTCTGATCCGCAGTTGCTACCATTGTTGGATCGATTACTAAATTTGTCAAATGTTGATCCATCAAATATCATTTTTGAAATTACTGAAACAGCCGCATTGTCCGACCTGGTTGGGGCAGCAAATTTAATTCGAAAAATTCACGATTTTGGTTGTCGCTTTGCCCTTGATGATTTTGGTGTTGGATTTTCATCATTTTACTATTTGAAAGAATTGCCGGTAGACTTTGTTAAAATCGATGGCTCATTTATTCATGATTTACCAGCGAATAGAAATGATCAGATATTGGTGAAGGCAATGGCCGATATTGCAAGAGAGTTTGGTAAAAAGACCATTGCTGAATTTGTCCAGGATGACGAAACGTTAATTATTCTAAAGTCATATAATATTGACTATGCTCAAGGCTTTCATGTTGGTAAGCCTGGAATCTTAGCTGCTTGATACTATAATAGTATGTTTAACCTAGAATAATCAATTGGACGCGCGTTTAGAGTGCAAGCAGTTGGTTTGATTAGCGTAATGAAATTTTTTGCGTTCACCTGGTTGGTGAATCAAACATTTTTCATATAGCTAAGCGAATCAAATGATTGTGCTATAAATCGTGGATCAACTGATTAATCTAGGTTTAAGAGAAGCTAGTAAAAGCATCTCGAATGATATTGATTGCGCTATCGAGTTCGCTTTTTGTAGTGGTTAGTGGAGGGGCAAAACGAACAACTGTTTCGTGTGTTTCTTTGGTTAATAAGCCTTTACTCATTAATATTTCGCATACTTTTCGGGCGCTGGCTATTTCCGGATTTACTTCTACGCCAATAAGTAAGCCTTTTCCGCGAACTTCTTTGATCAGAGGTGATTTTATTTCTTTTAATGACTTTATGAAGTGAGCGCCAAGACTGGCAGCGACTTCAGGTAATTGTTTTTCAACAGTGAGTTTGAGTGCTTCAAGACCGACAGCAGCAGACAATGGGTTGCCACCAAACGTGCTGCCATGATCGCCGGGTGTAAAAACATCCATCACGTCTTTTCTACAAAGAAACATAGAAACAGCAAGCATGCCACCGCCAAGTGCTTTCCCTAAAATGAGGCCATCAGGTTTAACATTGTCGTGATCAGAGGCAAATAATTTTCCGGTACGGCCCAATCCTGTCTGAATCTCATCGCAAATGAGCAATACATTGTGTTTTTTGCAAATCTCAGCGCATTTTTTTAGGTAGCCATCGGGAGGGACTATGATACCGCCT
>JAOTSL010000216.1 GCA_029864945.1 Gammaproteobacteria bacterium | reverse complement strand
TCATGATATCTAACTTGAAGGCCAATCATTGCGCGTATTTGTTCTGTTGAAATTATTATCATTATTGGGTCCGGTTTAAAAATTATTCAGCTTGAAGCCTTTGGTTGATCAGGCTATCTTTAGATTTTCACCTGATTTCAAATATATAACAACATTAAATTTTAAAGGGAAATGGCACATTATGGTCAAGGTATTATTTGTGTGTATGGGTAATATTTGCAGGTCACCAACAGCCGAAGGTGTTTTTCGCCATGTTGTTGAAGAAGCTGGGTTGTCACATTTGATTGAAATAGACTCTGCTGGTACCCATGCTTACCACATAGGTGAGCAGCCGGATAGGCGCTCCCAGGCGACGGCTTTAAGACGTGGTTTTGATTTAAGTGCGCAGCAGGCTCGAAAAGTAATAAGGCAGGATTTTGAAGAATATACCTACGTTTTAGCGATGGATCGTGATAATTATGCGAATTTAGGCGCAATTTGTTCTGAGGATCTTGCGCATAAAATCACTCTTTTTTTAGAGCATGGCGAAAACATTTCAGAAACTGAGGTGCCAGATCCGTATTACGGTGGCGAAAATGGCTTTGAGCATGTGCTCGATTTGATTGAAGATGCATCCAAAGGCCTGCTTTTGCATATTCAAACACACCACTTATAAACCGCGGTTATACGTGTAATTGCTGAGACATAATACGGTTCATGGTGTATGATTTGCGCTTTTTTACAAGTCGCAAATTGAATATAAAATGTTAGAAGTCAATCCTATCCAAAATCGTATCAAAGATTACCTTCAGCGATCTGAATCGCTTAGGGGGTATCTTTGACTATGAAAACAAAAAAGAACGTCTTGAAGAAGTTGTAGGCGAGCTCGAAGATTCTAATGTCTGGAATAATCCGGGGCGGGCGCAGGAGTTGGGGCGCGAGCGGGCTGGGTTAGAGCTGGTTGTTGAAACGCTGGATAATCTTGCTGAGCAATTGACTGACGCATCAGAATTGCTGGAAATGGCAGCTGAAGAAGATGACGAAGACACGGTGGAGTCTGTTGTTGTCGATCTTGATGATGCGCAGAAGCAACTGGAAAAGCTGGAATTTAGGCGCATGTTCTCCAATGAAATGGACCCGAATAATGCGTATCTGGATATTCAGTCAGGCTCCGGCGGTACTGAAGCCCAGGACTGGGCAGAAATATTATTACGCATGTATTTGCGCTGGGGTGAGCGGCGCGGTTTTAAAACTGAGCTGATTGAAGCCTCTGCCGGCGATGTGGCAGGTATAAAAAGTGCCACGATTCATTTTGCCGGTGAATATGCCTACGGCTGGTTGCGTACCGAAACGGGCGTGCATCGCCTGGTTCGAAAGTCGCCATTTGATTCCGGTAATCGACGCCATACTTCTTTTTCATCGGTATTTGTTTCACCTGAAGTGCCTGATGATGTTGAAATCGAAATTAATCCGGCAGATTTGCGAGTCGATACTTACCGCGCATCAGGTGCCGGTGGTCAGCACGTAAATAAAACTGATTCCGCTATTCGTCTTACGCATATACCGACAGGCGCTGTTGTGCAGTGTCAGAATGATCGTTCGCAACATAAAAATCGTGCAGAAGCGATGAAAATGTTAAAAGCACGATTGTATGAATTACAAATGCTGGAAAGAAATGCTGAAAAGCAGGTATTGGAAGATTCAAAATCTGACATTGGCTGGGGCAGCCAGATTCGCTCTTACGTGTTGGATGCATCACGTATAAAAGATTTAAGAACCAATCACGAAACCGGTAATACTCAAGCGGTGCTGGACGGTGATCTGGATCCTTTTTTAAAAGCTAGCTTAAAAAGCGGCTTATAACTTAAGACTACAAAGTAAAAAAATGAATCAAGAAAACAGTAAGCTAGAAAAAAAGCAACAAGAAACACTTATCGACGAAAATGAATTAATCGCCCAGCGCCGCGCAAAACTGACTGCGTTAAGAGAGACCGCGGGTGCAGAAAATAAAAATGCATTCCCTAACGATTTTCGACGTAATGTCACTTCCGGCGAGCTTCATGTGGAATATGCCGACAAGGATGCAGAAGCGCTAGAGGAAAACCCGATTCGCGTGACACTGGCGGGTAGAATGATGACGCGTCGTGTTATGGGTAAAGCTAGCTTTGCACATATTCAGGACATGTCCGGCAAAATTCAATTGTATGTTATGCGTGATAAATTACCAGAAGGTGTTTATAACGATGAATTTAAAAAGTGGGATATTGGCGATATAATTGGTGCCGAAGGCGTTTTGTTTCGTACCAAAGTAGGTGAGCTTTCTGTAAAAGTTGATAACGTTCATTTGCTGACAAAATCCATTCGCCCTTTGCCAGAAAAATTTCATGGGCTGTCTGATCAGGAAACAAAGTATCGCCAGCGTTATATTGATTTGATCATGAGTGAAGAATCCCGTGAAAAGTTCCGCATTCGATCGGCAGTTGTTGCACATATACGAAATTTTTTAATGGATCGTCAGTTTCTTGAAGTGGAAACGCCGATGATGCAAACAATTCCTGGTGGCGCAACTGCAAAACCGTTTACTACTTATCATAATGCCTTAAGCATGGATTTGTTTTTACGTATCGCACCGGAATTGTATTTAAAACGTTTGGTTGTTGGTGGGTTTGAGCGGGTATTTGAAATTAACCGTAACTTCCGTAACGAAGGTTTATCTACTCGGCATAATCCAGAATTCACCATGCTGGAATTTTATCAGGCCTATGCTGATTACAATGATTTAATGGATATTACCGAGGAGATGTTACGTGATTTAACGCAAACAGTCTTAGGTAATACAACGGTAAATTATCAGGGCGACTCTTACGATTTTGGTAGTCCGTTTGTCCGGATGACAATTAAAGAATCTATTTTACATTTCAATCCTGAATTAACAGAAGCGCAACTTAATGATATGGATTCGGCTTGTAAAATTGCCAAAGACTTGGGGATTGAAATCAAGCCGCTTTATGGTTTGGGTAAAGTGCAAATCGAAATATTCGAAAAAACGGTGGAGCATCGTTTGATGAACCCGACGTTTATTACTGCCTATCCTACCGAAGTTTCACCGCTTGCCCGTAGAAATGACAATGATCCGTTTGTCACTGATCGTTTTGAATTTTTTGTTGGTGGCCGTGAAATCGCAAATGGTTTTTCTGAGTTAAATGACTACGAAGACCAGGCTGAGCGTTTTCATAACCAGGTGGCAGAGAAAGACGCCGGTGATGACGAAGCTATGCACTTTGATGAAGATTACATCGTCGCGCTGGAGCACGGCATGCCGCCAACAGCAGGCGAAGGAATTGGTATTGATCGTCTGGTGATGTTGTTAACGGATTCGCCAACGATTAAGGATGTGTTGTTGTTTCCGCATATGCGACCTAAGGCTTAAAATAATTGTGGGTGGGGAGTGCGTGTTTTATACGCACTCCCCAGTCTTTTTTATTCTTTATCTGCCGGAAACGAATAAGGCAGTGTTTCCACCGTTATACTTTCCCCATCTATCGCACCAATTTTTAAAGCATTAGCTTCAGCTGCCGCAATCTGTAACACAGCTAGCGCATCCCAGCGACCACTTTCATTTTCCTGCGCATCTACAATTTGACCAACACTTTGCTGGTTGTCACCACTCGCATCAAAAATTTTATCATTCGGCAATGATTTTGTATCGAGCGACACCCGGTACATACGTTTTTTTAATTTACCAAGGTAATGCATGCGTGCAACAACTTCCTGCCCTGGGTAGCAGCCTTTGGTAAAACTGACACCACCAATCAATTGAAAATTTATCATCTGGGCAACAAAGCTTTCCATCGTGTTCAAGTAAATATTGGGAATGCCAGCTTGAATATCCAGTCGTTTCCAGTGCTCACTGCTAGTAAAGGGAATGTTTTCTATAAGATTATTTTTGATATCGACTATTTTATTTTCAGGCCCGATAAACAAAGCGCGAGGTATTTCATTTACCGTTTTTGAAGATAGGTTGATGAGAAAACTATCCCCATACTTGATAGCTTGGTTTTTGTTTTCGGGTAATGTAATATTTTGGTTCTCTAATGTGTTAACTAAGTCATTACCTGCAACGCCGAGCGTTTGCCAATGTTCGGATATATTCTCCAGGCTTACATTGGATCGCATGACAAACATTTTCAGGCGCTTGAAAACGGCATCAGTAATTTCTTTTGGTAGTAACATGTAATAACTGGAGTCGAATTTGCACAATGAAAATGCGGTATACATGCGGCCCTTTGGGCTGTTGTAACTGTTTAATTGTGTATCCCGCTCTTCCAGTAGGGCTACATCATTACTGAATTGGCCTTGCAGAAAAGCCTGTGCGTCATCACCACTGATTTTAATTACGCAGAGATGTGAGGTGTCACAAATAACGGTATCTGCGAGAGGTAAAATTGTTTTGTTGTTCATTTTTGATGCTCGTTTATGAGTGAGTGCTTAATAACTTGTCCCAAGTTTAGCTAAATTGTGGCAGCGATAATACTCATTTGTCTATTGGAAAATATCGTGTCGAAATACCACGGTATTAAATTTGCTTGGTAACTGCTTGAATGATCTACTATATTAAACTGAGTTGTGTAACAATCTTTCATTTCTATCCATAAGCTGAGTAAGGAAAATTCTGCTATATGAGACCACCTCATCAAAAAGGCCGGCCAAAGTATCTGGACCTGCTTCGAATTAAATTACCTATCACGGGCATTGTATCAATAGGTCACCGGGCATCCGGTGTGTTTCTTGTGCTTTCTATTCCCGTTTGGTTATATTTGCTAGATATGTCATTGAGTAGTGAGCAGGGGTATCGAACTGCACAAGAAATAAGCAATGGTTTTTTATTTACTCTAATGGCAATCGTTGCATTCTGGTCGCTAATGCACCACTTTTTTGCGGGCATTCGCTTTTTACTACTTGATCTCGATGTTGCCATTGAAAAAGAGGCGGCATTAAAAGCAGCGAGACTTGTTTTTATTCTTGAGGGAATATCAATGGTGTTTGTTATCGGGTGGTTATTATGAGCTGGCGTGCAGGCGGCATAAGGCCGTGGATCGTGCAGCGACTTTCTGCGGTGGCAATGGCGATAATATTGTGCGCGTTCACGTTAAGTGTGGCGATGTCGGCTCCTGAAAACTTTCAGGACTGGCAGGATTTTATCGGGGGGAGCATCTGGAATACGGCTATCATTTTATTTTGGGTCTCGTTATTCGTACACGCATGGGTTGGTATTCGTGATGTGATAATGGATTATATTCACCACGATGGATTACGGTTTACGATATTGGCTTTTTTTGCTTTTTTTCTAATCTCAATGACAATCTGGATGCTTAAAATAATGATATTGGCAGTGAACTTATGACAATTCCTATTCGCAAATTTGATTCTCTCGTTATTGGTGCTGGTGGTGGCGGGTTACGTGCAGCATTGCAGCTGGCAAAAGGTGATGCAAAAGTAGCGGTAGTCTCAAAAGTGTTTCCGACACGATCTCATACAGTAGCGGCACAAGGTGGCGTGAACGCGGCGCTG
>JAOTSL010000032.1 GCA_029864945.1 Gammaproteobacteria bacterium | reverse complement strand
AACAAATCACGTCTAGAGTGAAAGATAAGTGCTCAGACCGAAAAATCAGCAGGTCATGTCGATGTGTTGTAACACATCACTCAAGTGATCAAGCCGCCGTAAAGGCTCTTCCAACTGCAAAAAATACTGCTTCTGCGATAACCGCAGCGGTAAAACCTCGGCCAGTCGATAACCAACCCAAGTTGCATCTGTTAATTTTAGTTCCATGTTAGCGAAACGTTCCCCCATTTGAGAAATTCGCTCTTCCAACAAATCGACTAGGTTCATCAACTCAGGTGGAACTTCAATTATTGGTTCATCATCTAGGTATTCAATTTGAGCTGTCAGTAATTGGTTTGCAGCCACACTCAAGTTTTTTACACGAAATTTTTTATCACCACGCACTTCTATTCCCAGCAAACCATCACGACGCATATGCCAATCTTCTATCTGGGCAACGGTTCCAACTTCATGCGAAGCTGCTGCTGGACCTGTTTCGTTTCCTTCTCGAATTAAGCAAACACCAAAGCCATGCCCTGACTTTAAACATTGACTTACCATGTCTGTATAACGTGGTTCAAATACACGCAGGGGTAAAGGTCCACCGGGAAATAAAACTGTATGTAGGGGAAATATAGGGATTTGTTCACAGCTCATTGGGCTAGTCTCCCCAACGAGGTACGAGATGCTGCTCAACTCCTAAATGATCAAGAACTCTGGCTACAACAAAATCGATTAAATCCTGGATTTTTTCGGGTTTGTTATAAAATGCGGGACTAGCGGGCATAATGGTAACGCCCATTTTGGCCAGTTTTAGCATATTTTCCAAATGGATTGCTGATAACGGCATTTCTCTTGGCACCAATATCAGTTTTCGTTGCTCTTTCAACATTACATCAGCAGCTCGTTCAATTAAACTTCGACTCATTCCGCAGGAAATTGCAGTAAGCGTGCCGGTAGAGCAGGGACACACAACCATTGCTGATGGTGCATTAGATCCACTAGCAACAGGTGTCATCCACTGATCACGGCCAAACACTTTGAGCTGCTCAGGTTTTGCTGAAAACTTTTCGGTAAAATAAGCTTCAATTTCTGCCGGTCTGCCCGGCATATTTAAGTCTGTTTCTGTTGCGATGACAACTTTGGCTGGCGATGAAATCATTAAATACACGGTTTTGTCGGCTTTTAACAAATATTCCATCAGCCGAATGCCATACATCGCACCAGAAGCACCAGTAATGGCAATTGAAATAGCTTCTCTCGACATTTAAGCGTTGGCTTTGTTTTTATCAGCCAGCGCATCAAGTAAACGCTGATGAATATTTTCGAAACCACCATTACTCATAATAAGAATATGATCACCGGGAGATGCCTCTTTTAATATTGTTGTAATTATTTCATCTGTTGAGTCATAAACTTTAACTTTATCGGTTAACGACTTCATGTTCTCATTTAAATCCCATGAAACATCAGACGATTGAAAAAGTAGGGTGCTATTCGCTTTTTGAAGAGATGCTGCCAGACTGTCTTTATGAACGCCCATTTTCATGGTATTTGAGCGCGGCTCAAGAATAGCGAAAATTTTTGCGTCTCCCACATTTTTTCGTAGGCCATCAAGTGTTAGGTTGATGGCGGTCGGATGATGAGCAAAATCGTCATAAACGGTAATATCATTAACCGTACCTCGAACCTCCAGACGACGTTTGGTATTGATATATTCGCCTAGAGCATCAATAGAATGTTCCGGCGCAACACCCACGTGGCGCGCAGCAGCTATCGCAGCTATCGCATTATTAACATTATGATCGCCGATTAAGTTCCAGTGTACCGTTCCGAGCGATTGCTGGTTAAAACCCACTTCAAAAATACTGCCGTCTTCTTTAGCTAAGTTTGCCCACCAGCCTGATTTATTTTCTACATCAATTTTTTCACTTTCAGACCAACAGCCCATGTCTAAAACATCATTCAAATTTGCATCATTTTTGAATGAAATAACTTTTCCGCTTGCAGGTAATATTCTCATCAGATGATGAAACTGTTTCTTAATATCATCTAGGCTATCAAATATATCTGCGTGATCGAACTCTAAGTTATTGAGAACAAGTGTTCGCGGGTGATAGTGAACAAATTTGGAGCGCTTATCAAAAAAGGCAGTGTCGTATTCATCAGCTTCGATTACAAAAAAAGGTGTGTCACCCAATCTAGCTGATACACCAAAATTTTGTGGTATGCCACCAATTAAAAAACCGGGTTTCATATTTGCGTATTCCAGAATCCAACTCAACATACTTGATGTTGTGGTCTTACCATGAGTGCCAGCAACAGCTAATACCCATCGTTTTTTTAATATATGTTCAGCAACAAACTCTGGACCGGAGCAGTAATTGATCTGTTGGTCGAGAACATATTCAACGGATTCATTACCGCGCGACATGGCATTTCCTATCACCACTAAATCCGGTTTATTTGTCTTAAAATAATCGGCCGAATACCCTGCAGTTAACGTAATGCCTTGCGCTTCAAGTTGCATACTCATCGGTGGATAAACCCCCGCATCCGAACCGGAAACAGTAAAACCTAACTCCCGTGCGAGCAGAGCTACGCCGCCCATAAATGTACCGCAAATACCAAGTATATGGATGTGTGAAATATTTTGCATATTAACCTAAAGAAATGGACATCACTTTTAAAACACGAAGTGTTATTGCAAATGAAAGATACATGTAAACAAATGAAGCAGATAACCCAGCTATCATTGGGATATCCATAGAGTGCTTTAAAATATGCGCGATGACTAGAGATTCCCAAAGAATTAAAACTAGCCAAATAATAAACCCGAACGACAAACTATCCGTGTCAACACCTGTAGTACCGGTTGCTGAAATAAAACTCATTAAGGGCAAAGCAATTAAACCGATAATCGCACCGGTTGCACACAATGCGGTCATGGTTTGATAAAATCTTTCGGGTGTTTTTTTAATCCAAAGTAGCAAATTGGCTAAAAACATGAGTAATGCAGTTTGAACACCAGAAAGAAATAAACCAGTTAACATACTTTGAGTTACAGAAATGACAATTGCGCCAACCATAAAATAGGAAAAAACACTGATATAGTAAGCATTATTTGAAGCAGGTGCGTCTTGCGGAGCAACTTTTAAAAAGCATAGCTCAGTATAAAACTTAATATAATGAAACATGTTAGGTTTCCTTTTTTATTCGAGCGCTTATTCCACTGTCACTGACTTAGCGAGGTTTCTTGGTTGATCGACATCCGTTCCTTTAAGTACCGCCACATGATAGGACAATAGTTGTAATGGTACTGTGAACAAAATAGGGGCTACCCACTCATGTGCTGTACCAATTTCAATCACCTCCATACCTTCAGATGCATCTACTTTTGATGCAGGGTCCGCAAATACAAATAATTGGCCACCACGAGCGTAAACTTCGTGCATATTTGACTTAAGTTTTTCAAGTAATTCATCATTTGGTGCGACCACAATAACAGGCATTTCAGCGTCAACCAATGCTAACGGCCCATGTTTTAGCTCACCGGCAGGATATGCTTCTGCATGAATATAAGAAATTTCTTTTAATTTAAGTGCACCTTCTAATGCAATCGGGAACATTGTTCCTCTACCAAGAAAAAGGGCATGATCTTTTTCAGCAAACTTTTCCGACAAATGACGAATTTTTTCGTCAACACCCGTTAGCATATTGTCAATTTTACCCGGCAGACGAGTGAGTTCTTCCAGAATTTTTGCTTCGTCAGCTTCACTCATATCTCTTCGGCGACCTAAGGCAATCACCAATAACATCATCGCCACAAGTTGAGTTGTAAATGCTTTAGTTGATGCGACCCCAATTTCTGGACCTGCTCTTGTTAACAAACACAAATCAGACGCACGTACCAATGAGCTTTCTGGCACATTACAAATAGAAAGACTATGACCAAATCCTAAACGTTTGGCTTCTTCGAGCGCGGCTAATGTGTCGGCTGTTTCACCAGACTGAGATAACGTAACAACAAGGCTGTTTTTGCGTACTACCGGTTTTCGATATCGAAATTCGCTGGCGATTTCAACACTACATGGGATATTTGCGATTGATTCAAGCCAATACTTACCAACTAAACCCGCATGATAGCTTGTTCCGCAAGCCAGGATATGAACGCCATCGACTTTATCGAAAATGTCCGGGGCAATTAGTCCAAAAGACTGTTCAATTAATTTCCCATTCAATATACGTCCCTCAAGCGTATCTGATATAGCCTGAGGTTGTTCGTATATTTCTTTTAACATGTAGTGCCGATAGGGGCCCTTTTCTGCAGAATCAGCAGTCAGAGAAGATGTTTTTATCTCACGATTTACAACTTCACCATTTGCGTTGTAAATGGTGATTTGGCCGCGTGTGATGTCGGCCAAATCACCGTCTTCAAGAAACATAAATCGATTTGTTACCGGCAATAATGCCGCTACATCAGAAGCAATAAAGTATTCACCTAGTCCAACACCGATGACTAGCGGGCTTCCTTTTTTTGCAACGACAAGGCGCTCCGAATTAGTATGTTGCATAGCCGCTAAAGCAAAAGCACCTTTGAGCAGTGGAACCGTATTTTGCACCGCTTTTAAAAGATCTTTAACGGTTTCTAACTGATGATAAATCTCATGAACAACTGTCTCAGTGTCCGTTTCTGAAGTAAAAGCATATCCTTGTTTAATTTGTTTTGTGCGTAACTCCTCATGATTTTCAATAATGCCATTGTGAACAAGTGCAACGGAGTTATTGCAAATATGTGGATGTGCGTTTGCTTCAGTCGGTTTACCATGGGTTGCCCAACGAGTATGTGCGATACCCAGATTTCCTTTTAAACCTGTCTCAGTAAGCAATGGCTCAAGCTCTTTTACTTTGCCAATTGCCCGAACACGACCAACTTCATTTTGAGGAGTAACAACAGCTATTCCCGCGGAGTCATATCCCCGATACTCAAGTCGCCGAAGACCCTCAAGTAAAATAGGTATTACATTACGCTCTGCTATAGCTCCGACGATACCGCACATAAAAACATCCTTATAAAGATTAGTAAAACATTTCAGCGTGAGCTGAATACATAAAAATTAACTCTTTTTGACAGGTCTATCCCAGCCTTGAATCGTAAATTGCTTTGCTCTGCTTAATGTTAACTCGGCACCTGGTGCATCTTTAGAGATAGTAGAACCTGCACCAATAGTTGCGCCGTTGCCGATTTTTACCGGTGCGATCAATTGCGTATCTGAGCCGATAAACACGTTATCACCAATTTCGGTTAACGATTTGTTTGCACCATCGTAGTTACACGTTATTGTGCCGGCACCAACATTTACATTACTACCCATAATCGTGTCGCCAACATAACTTAAATGATTTATTTTTGATCCGGCATTTATGTTGGACTTCTTAATTTCCACAAAATTACCTATTTTAACCTTATTAGCAAGAACTGTGTCAGGGCGAACTCTAGCAAACGGGCCAATTTCACAGTCTTCCCCAATAACGGAATTTTCAATTATTGAGTTTGGGTGAACTACCGTATTTCGTCCTAGAATTGAATTTTTAATTATCGAATTCGCGCCTATAGATACAGAATCACCTAAAATCACATCGCCACAAAACACCGTATTTATGTCAATTAAACAATCACTTCCAGTTTCTAATGAACCTCTCACATCAATACGAGAAGGGTCCATTAATGTTACACCATTTTCCATTAATCTATCCGCGATCAATAGTTGGTGTTGGCGCTCGAGTGTGGCTAATTGACGTTTATTATTCACACCTTCGATTTCCCACAAAGAGGTAGAAGTATGAGTCTGAACAGTAAAACCATCATTGACTGCCATTTCAAAAATATCGGTCAAATAATATTCGCCTTGCGCGTTTTCATTATTCAGATTCGATAGCCATTTTTTAAGTTTATAAGCAGGTGCACACAAAATACCGGTATTCACTTCGTTTATTAATTGCTCAGTGTCACTCGCATCTTTTTGTTCAACGATTTTTTGAACCACGCCGGAGCTATTTCTCACAATTCGTCCATATCCTGTCGGGTTCTGAAATATTGCAGTAAGAAGGCCAATGGAGTTTTTCGAATTGGACATTACCGATAACAGCGCCGTAAGAGTTTCGATCGTTGTTAAAGGCACATCACCGTACAAAACCAATACGGTAGCGTCTTCATCTATTGCACACATCCCTTGGTCAACCGCGTGTCCAGTACCTAACTGCTCTGTTTGTTCAACCCAAGTCACATCATGTTTTTTCATTTGCGTTGGAACAATATCCCCGCCATGACCAAACACACCTATTATTTTGTTGGGGTTCAATAACTTTGCTGTACTAATAACATGCTCAACCAACGGAGTATCAGCAATTTTGTGTAGTACTTTAGGAAGAGAAGAACGCATACGCGTTCCTTTGCCAGCAGCGAGGATAATGACTTGAAGATTCATGAACAAAGAAACCCTTTTAGTTAGGCGGTTAGTTTAATCGATCTAATATAACGGAAAATATAAAATAATCCCAAACAACTTATATTTTTTACTTATTAAGTATATATAGAAATCTAGAAAAGATTTGAGTGTGTTTTGATTTTATTTCGGAATCCGCTATTTACGCACTGATCAAGATATTGATGGCGCACATATAAGGCCAACGCGGGAGCGCGTTGTTGAAAATGTGAGAATATAAAGATATATGATCATTCGAGTACAAAAAATAGTATTCTAAAATGAAATAATAATGTGCTTCGCAAAAACAAAAAAGGGGCTTACAAGCCCCTTCCATGTTACTTACTTAATGCTGTAAACCACTAATCAACGATGAGTTGAGTTTTTCAATTTTTTAAGCATATGTAATTGAGCAACCGCTTCGGCTAATTGCGACTCAGCTAATGCAAAGTCAATTTCACCTTTGTTATCTTTCAGAGCAGCTTCCGCTTTTTCTTTTGCTTCCATTGCTGCTGCTTCATCGATGTCTTTGGCTCTAACCGCTGTGTCACTTAAAACAGTCACAATATGCGGTTGAACTTCAAGCATTCCACCTGAAACATAAATGTACTGATCTTCACCGTTTGGCAGTTGAAGACGCAATTCACCAGGCTTCAAACTAGTAAGTAGAGGACTGTGACGAGCCATTATGCCCAAATCACCCATTTCTCCTGGTGCAAACAGCATTTCTACTGAACCAGAAAAAATTTCTTCCTCTGCACTAACTACATCTACATGAAATGTCATAGCCATAATGCTAATACCTTTCGATTAGGTAACTACCCAGCTCACCTTTGATTTGCCCAATTGCTGCGTCAAAAGTGCTAATTTAAACAACTAAACGCCGCGCTTTTTCCTTGCTCTCAAACAATTCAAAGGCAATCTGAGTAGTTACTCAATAATTAAAATTACGCTGAGTAATTACACTATTAATTTCTAAACAAAGTGCTTAGTTCATGCCTTTAGCTTTTTCTATCGCTTCATCAATAGAACCAACCATGTAGAAAGCCATTTCTGGAAGTGAATCATATTCACCGGCAAGAATGCCTTTAAAACCACGGATTGTGTCAACTAACGACACGTATTTTCCTGGAGAACCAGTAAATACTTCAGCAACGAAGAAAGGCTGTGACAAAAAGCGCTGAATCTTACGTGCGCGTGTTACTGTCTGCTTGTCTTCTTCAGAAAGCTCGTCCATACCAAGAATTGCAATAATATCTTTCAATTCTTTGTAACGCTGCAATGTACCCTGCACGCCACGAGCAATATCATAATGCTCTTGACCGATGATCAACGGATCCAACTGACGTGAAGTTGAATCTAGTGGATCGATCGCTGGGTAAATACCTTGCTCTGCGATAGAACGTGAAAGTACAACCGTTGCATCTAAGTGAGCAAATGTAGTTGCTGGAGACGGATCAGTCAAATCATCCGCTGGTACATATACCGCTTGAATCGAAGTGATCGATCCTTTTTTAGTAGATGTAATGCGCTCTTGAAGAACACCCATTTCTTCAGCAAGTGTTGGCTGATAACCTACCGCTGAAGGCATACGACCTAACAATGCTGATACTTCTGTGCCCGCTAGCGTGTAACGGTAGATGTTATCAACAAAGAAAAGTACGTCTTTTCCTTCATCACGGAAATATTCCGCCATGGTCAAACCAGTCAAAGCAACACGAAGTCTGTTTCCTGGAGGCTCATTCATCTGCCCGTAAACCAACGAAACTTTGTCGATTACGTTTGAATCAGTCATTTCGTGATAAAAGTCATTACCTTCACGAGTTCGCTCACCAACACCAGCGAATACAGAATAACCACTGTGCTCGATAGCGATGTTACGGATAAGCTCCATCATGTTAACTGTTTTACCAACACCGGCTCCACCAAACAAACCAACTTTACCACCCTTAGCGAACGGGCAAACAAGATCGATTACTTTGATACCTGTTTCCAACAATTCTGCTGATGGAGAAAGCTCATCATATGCTGGCGCTTTACGATGGATTTCCCATCGAGCTTCTTCGCCTATGGGACCTTTTTCATCGATTGGGTCACCAAGTACATCCATAATACGGCCAAGTGTTTGTGTTCCAACAGGAACAGAAATCGCCTTACCTGTATTTGACACACTCAATCCGCGCTTAAGTCCATCACTGGTACCCATCGCTACGCATCGAACAACTCCGTCACCTAGTTGCTGCTGAACTTCCATAGTTAAACTGAGTTCGTCAACATGTAGCGCGTTATAAACTTTTGGTACATCAGTACGTGGAAACTCCACGTCTACTACCGCGCCGATGACTTGAACAACTTTACCTGTGCTCATGTCTATTTCCTCTTACAAAAATTATGATCTGCTAAACCGCTGCTGCGCCAGCTACTATTTCAGAAATTTCCTGAGTAATTGCTGCCTGGCGCGCTTTGTTATAAACCAGTTTTAGGTCGTCGATAATGTCACCCGCGTTATCGGATGCACTTTTCATTGCGACCATACGTGCTGCTTGTTCACATGCGATGTTTTCAACTACACCTTGATAAACCAAAGATTCGATATAGCGCATCATGAGTTTATCCAATACTACCTTAGCTTCTGGCTCGTATAAATAATCCCAATGATGTTTCATTTCCACTTCAGGTTCTGCAACTGTTATAGGTAACAGCTGACTAACCTGAGGAGATTGAATCATAGTATTAACGAAATCATTGTTTACTAAATATAAACGATCGATTTCACCTTTATCATAAGCATCCAGCATGACTTTAACTGAACCGATCAAGTCACTTACTCCGGGTGCATCACCCAAATGAGAAGCTGTTGATACGATGTTAGCGCCAATACGTTTCATAAAGCTTTCGCCTTTTGAACCAATTACGCATACATCTGCTTTGTAGCCTTTTTCATCGTTTTCACGCAAACTGGCAATTGCGGCTTTAAACAAATTTGTATTTAAGCCACCACACAACCCACGGTCGGATGAAATTAAAATGTATCCGACTTTTTTAACATCCCTATCTGCAAGATAGGGGTGTTTGTATTCAGGATGGGCGTGTGCCAGGTGAGCGATTACGTTACGCATTTTCGCAGCATAGGGCTTAGATGCCTGCATACGAGATTGTGCTTTACGCATTTTACTCGCCGCAACCATTTCCATCGCACGCGTAATTTTTTGCGTGTTCTGGATGCTCTTTATCTGGGTACGTATCTCTTTACCTACTGCCATCTCAAATCTCCTTAATTACTCAGTTGTTTACCAAGTACTAGTTGATTTGAATTTCGTGATGGTCTCGCGCAATTTGCCCGCGATATCATCATTGAATCCGCCAGTAGAATTAATATCGCTCATCAAGTCTGTAGAGTTAGAGTTAGCAAAAGAATGTAATGCTTCTTCAAAATCAACAATCTTGTTTACAGGGATATCATCAAGAAAACCTTCGTTAGCTGCAAATAATGATATACCCATTTCAGCAATGCTTAGTGGAGAATATTGTTTTTGCTTCATTAACTCGGTTACACGCTGACCACGTTCGATTTGCTTACGAGTCGATTCATCAAGATCCGAGGCAAATTGTGCGAAAGCAGCAAGTTCACGATATTGTGCAAGGTCAAGACGAACACCACCACCAAGCTTCTTGATGATTTTAGTTTGTGCTGCGCCACCAACTCGAGATACTGATAAACCTGCATTTATCGCTGGACGAATGCCTGAGTTAAACAAATCAGTTTCAAGAAAGATCTGACCATCAGTGATAGAAATAACGTTAGTCGGTACGAATGCTGATACGTCACCGCCTTGAGTTTCAATGATAGGCAATGCTGTCAATGAACCTGTTTTTCCTTTCACTTTTCCGTTTGTGAGAGTTTCTACGTAGTCCGCATTCACTCGAGCAGCACGCTCTAATAAACGAGAATGTAAATAGAAAACATCACCAGGATATGCTTCACGCCCTGGAGGACGACGAAGTAACAATGAAACCTGACGATATGCCCAAGCTTGTTTTGTTAAGTCATCATATACAATCAGTGCATCTTCGCCTTTATCGCGAAAATATTCACCCATTGAACAGCCAGTATATGGTGCGATGTATTGCATTGCAGCAGATTCAGAAGCAGAAGTAGACACTATAATGGTGTGATCCAAAGCGCCATGCTCTTCTAATTTGCGTACAACGGCTGCAACAGAAGATGCTTTCTGTCCGATTGCAACGTAAATACATTTAATGCCTTTGCCTTTTTGATTGATGATTGCATCAATCGCAACAGCAGTTTTACCTGTTTGACGGTCACCAATGATAAGTTCACGCTGGCCACGGCCAACTGGAACCATTGCATCGATTGCTTTAAGACCTGTTTGTATTGGCTCATCAACCGATTGACGTGAAATTACACCTGGTGCAATTTTTTCAATTGGAGACGTTTCAGTACAAGCAACAGGACCTTTGCCATCAATTGGATTACCCAAAGAGTCAACAACACGCCCTAAAAGCGCTTCGCCTACGGGTACTTCCAGTATTTTACCAGTACATTTTACGCTGTCGCCTTCAGTAATTCCTTGGTAGTTACCAAGAATTACCGCACCAACAGAGTCACGCTCTAAGTTCAAAGCTAAACCGTAAATGTTACCCGGGAATTCTAGCATCTCACCGGACATAACATCAGATAAGCCGTGAACACGTGCAATACCGTCTGTTAAACTAACTACTGTGCCTTCTGTTTTGGCCTCAGTAGTAGCATCAAAATTTTGAATTTTTTGCTTAATCAGTTCACTGATTTCTGCAGGATTCAGTTGCATGGGGTTTCCCTCTTTAAAGCCGATCAGTGAGCTAAGTCACTTGATAAACGATCCAGTTGAGTTGTAACGGAGCCATCTATAATCATGTCGCCGGCACGAATAATAGCGCCACCAATAATAGAGTTATCTACACGACTGGTTATTTCCACTTCACAACCCAGGCGTTTTTTTAACGCAGCTTCAAGCTTAGACGTTTGTTTGGCATCTAATTCAAATGCTGTCACAACTTCTGCTTTCACAGTTTTTTCTGCTTCTGCTTTCAGTTCGTCAAAATTTGCTGCGATTTCGCTCATCACATTCAACCGGCCATTTTCAGCTAGAACTTTTAAAAAGCTCTTACCTTCTTGATCCAGTTTGTCTGCACAAATGCTAACGAAAAACTCTACTAACTGATCACTAGTAACATTTGGATTACTAATAAGTGCGCTAACAGATTTTTCACTTGCCACTGCTGATAACAGAGTTAAAGCATCAGACCAACCGGCTAATTTACCAGCGCCTTTCGCCAACTCAAAAACAGCTTGTGCATACGGACGTGCTATCGTAGTCGCTTCTGCCATAGGATCACCTTATATTTGTGCTGCCAGATCATTCAATAGAGAAGCATGAGCTTTCGCGTCTACTTCTTTCTTTAGAATTTTACTAGCACCAGCTAACGCAATTGCCGAAACGTCCTTACGCAATGTTTCTTTAGCGCGGTTAATTTCCTGTTCAATTTCAGAGTTAGCTGCAGTGATAATGCGACTAGCTTCTTCGCGAGCGGTAATTTTTGACTCTTCTACAATTTCGTTACTACGACGTTGCGCTTGAGAAACAATTTCCGTTGCTTGGGCTTTCGCTTCACTGATTTTTTGCATAGCATTTTTTTCTGCCAGCTCTTGCTCATGTTTACCTTTTTCTGCCGCTGCAAGACCGTCTGCGATTTTCTTTTGACGGGCTTCCAGCACTTCTGACATAGGCTTCCACAACAAACTGTTGACGAAGTATATCAGGGCAATAAAGGCAGCCATTTGAGCAATCAGGGTCAATGTAATATTCATTGCTAAATTCCTCTTTGGATTCCTCTAGATGTTAATACATCCATTGGGATTATTAACCGCCGATTGCAGCTTTTGCAGCACCAATAAAAGGATTCGCAAACAAGAACCACATAGAGAAAGCAAGAATGATAAACGGAAATGATTCCATCAAACCAGCAAAGATAAACATATTCGTCATTAATGCAGGCTTCATTTCTGGTTGACGTGCGATGCCTTCAAGTGTTTTCGCACAAATCAAACCCCAACCAATTGCAGAACCTAGACCAGCAGCCGCCAAAATTACACCTACACCTACCGCTGTGTATGCATAAATCATAGCAATCATATCAGGCGTCATATTACTTCTCCTTAATTAACAAAATGATAAAAAATTAAAAAAACAAACAAAAATCTTAATAATACTTACTAAAACAGATTAATGCTCTTCTGCTTCAGTGTGAGCCATACCCAAATACACAATAGACAACACCATAAAGATGAAAGCCTGAAGAGTAATAACCAGTATGTGGAAAATTAACCATCCAAGGTCCAATAACGCTTGTAATGGAAGAATGAAAAACAAACCAAATCCAATAGCTGCAGATCCACCAATCAATGCGATTAATAAGAACACTAACTCACCGGCAAACATGTTTCCAAAAAGTCGTAAACCTAGACTTAGTGGCTTAGCTAATTCTTCAATTGCTGTCATTACGATATTGATCGGCATTAAAAATTTACCGAACGGATGGAACAAGAATGATTTTCCGTAAGCCGCCGCACCTTTAACTTTAAAGTTGTAGTACAAAATCAGCGCAAATACAGTTAATGACATAGCCATTGTTGTATTCAAGTCTGTTGTCGGCACCACTTTAAGATAAGTAATTCCAAGAAAGCTACCAATTAATGGAAGTAAATCAACAGGAATTAAATCCATAAAATTCATTAACCATACCCAAACAAAAATTGTCAGAGCCAATGGTGCGATAAGTGGGTTATGCCCAGGAAAAGTGTCTCTAACCTGCTGCGCAACAAAATCAACGATCATTTCCACAAAGTTTTGGAAACCACCTGGTTTGTCGGCATTTAAATTTTTACCCAGTCGGGCAGAAACCAGAATAATTAATGCTGCTAACGCAAAACTAAAAAATATAGTATCAAGGTGAAGCGACATAAAACCACTAGCTTTGTGAGTAATTGGATCACAATCACCTACGCAGATATTGGTTAAATGGTGTTGAATATACTCAACTGTTCCACCACCTGAATTTTGTGCTGACTCGCTCAAGACGACTCTCCCTTGAAAAACTAAAAAATGAAAAATAAACTAAAAAATCTTTTAATTAACCCGCGATTGTTGACGCAGATTAATAACATATCCTAATTGTGAAAACCCGAACCCAGCAGCTGTTGCTAATGGTTCGAGTTCCAATATGGCCAACCCGACAATAAAGAGTCCGGCAACCAATACAAATCTTTGTGCAGCGCCAAAATATAAAATACCTAAACTTTTTTTAGGATCCGTTTGCGCCACTTTTTCTGCTTTAAAAACGCCATATCCTAAATATGCGCTGACCAGCATTGTAACTAAACTTCCATAGGCCGCTGACAAGCCTTGTAAATTACTGCCGACTATAAAAAAAAAGATCCCTACTATTGTTCCAATACATAGCTGGCTAGTCATCAGTCGTCGTGTGTTTATCACGACGTTGCTTTTGTTCTTTGTCACTCTTTTTTTGCCCCGGCACCATCATTAAAAATTTATGTGCCTTCATAGTGCCACCAACCACACCCAGAGCGCCAAATATCAACATAAAAAGTGGTGTTGTGTCAGCTATCTGGTCTGTTGCAAATCCAAGAATAAACCCTGAAATAGCCATAGAACTTAACACTGTACCTACGCCCGTTTGTAAAAGTGGAAGTGGTTCGTGCTTCTTTTTTCTCATTTTCACCCCCGAAAAACGGCGCGCAATTATAGCCCGCTCAGATAGCTGGCCGCAAGCTTAAAAATTTTTATCCGGCCATAACATAGCTCTAATTGCTCAAGAATTAGTTGAAATGTATATTTATTAATCGGGAATTATTTAATGTGCGCCAGTATTCCGTCCAACTCGTCCAAACTGTTGTACTGAATTTCGAGTTTTCCTTTACCTGAATTTTTGTGCATGATTTTAACTTTAGCTCCGAGTGTCTCGGATAATTTACCCTGCAAGTTAACAACATCTGGATTTTCTATTGGCGATCTGTGTTCAGTAGTTTCAAATCCATTTATGATTCGCTTAACCAGTTTTTCTGTTTCTCTAACGGACATACCTTTGGTTGATACCTGATGAGCTGCTTTAATTTGCTCCGTACCTTCAAGTGCAAGTAAGGCTCTAGCGTGTCCCATTTCAAGATCACCGTTTCCCAACATTCGCTTAACTTCATCAGATAAAGACAATAGTCTCAACAGGTTGGTGACAGCAACGCGTGACCGGCCAACAGCTTCGGCAGCTTGCATGTGGGTCATATCAAATTCTTCAATTAAACGCTGTAATGCAGCAGCTTCTTCTATGGGCGTTAATTCTTCTCGTTGAATATTTTCGATTAACGCCATTGCAACTGCGGCTTCATCAGGAACATCGCGAATTATGGCAGGAATAGTATCTATACCAGCCAGCTGTGTAGCTCGCCATCGACGCTCGCCGGCAATAATTTCATACATTGTGTCGCTAATAGGTCGGACAACTATTGGTTGTACAATACCTTGTGCTTTTATTGAGTTTGCTAGGTCTTCAAGTGCTTCCTGATTCATGTCAACTCGAGGTTGGTATTTTCCACGCTGGATAACATCAACAGGCAAGTCTTTTAAATTAGTCGCTTCAGAACTATCAAATGTGGAACTGTCTTCCTTATTACTAACAACAGGCGAACTTCCTAATAATGCGTCTAGCCCACGCCCCAATCCTCGGTGCTTTTTAGCCATGATAAAACCGTCCCTTATCTTAGATAAATATTGATGTGCCAGAGCTAACCTTGTTCACTTTCTGCTCTACGTAAAATTTCCCCAGCTAAAGCCAGATAGGCTTGCGCGCCTTTAGATGCACTATCATAGTGCAATACTGGTAAACCATGGCTTGGCGCTTCTGCCAATCTAACATTTCGGGGGATTATCGTTCGATAAACTTTATCACCAAAATATTTGCACAATTGTTCAGTGACTTGCTGTGCTAATTTATTTCTCGGATCATACATTGTCCGAAGTAAGCCCTCAATCACAAGAGTTGGATTTAACGAAGCCCGTATTTTATTAATCGTATCCATTAAAGCAGATAAACCTTCCAACGCGTAATACTCACATTGCATGGGGATCATTACAGACTCCGCTGCTACTAATGCATTAATCGTCAGCATGTTTAGGGATGGGGGACAATCGATAAAAATAAAATCATACTGATCTGAGATCGGCTGAATAGCTCTTTTTAACACCTGCTCACGCTTATCTTTATCTAACAAATGCACTTCAGCCCCTGAGAGATCGACATTACTGGGAACGAGGCTATATCCAACTTCTTCGGGGACTAATACAGCCTCACTCATCAACATTCCGTCAACCAGTACATCATATATCGTATTTTCTACCGCATTTTTGTCAACACCACTACCCATACTGGCATTGCCCTGAGGATCGAGATCAATGAGTAAAACTCTACGTTTTGTTGCCGCCAAAGATGCTGCAAGATTAACAGAGGTGGTGGTTTTCCCTACTCCACCTTTCTGATTTGCGATTGCGATAACTCGCGCCATCTAATTCCCCTAAGATTTATTGTTTCGTTAGAATTGCTAACGTTCTAGGGGCATCTATTCCCGGAACGTTTAGGGTTATAACATTTTTATTGTAGTCAGATTCAATCTTAGCCAATTCATCATCTGTTGTATTGGATTTCATAAACAGAATTCGAGCTTCCTTCAATAGAAAATGCTCAATCATATCAATTGTTTCAGATATCGTAGCAAAGGCTCTAGTGGTGATGCAGTCAAAATTTTCTTCCGGTGAATATTTTTCAATTCGATCATGAACTACTGTGACATTTTTCAGTTTTAGCTCGATGATTGCCTGCTTTATAAACCGAGTTTTTTTCCCGTTGCTATCGAGTAAAACAAAAACCCGATCGGGCTCAAGAATAGCTAATGGTATACCAGGAAGTCCGGCGCCACTACCAACATCCAGAATACGCCGTGAACCTGCTAAATGAGGTAACAAACTAAGGCTATCCAAAATATGTAAAAAAAGCATATCGTGTTTATTTCTAATTGCCGTTAGATTATATGCTTTGTTCCATTTGTCTAATAAATCGATGAATTTTAATA